>JAXITB010000274.1:0-4432 GCA_034680305.1 Polaromonas sp.
AGCAGGTGCCCCGCGTAGTATTTGACGTCGGTGTTGGAGGTGTTTTTCAGGGGGGCGTCGGGCCGGTCTTTGCGTGGCGGATCTTTGATGCCTTGCCACAGCGCTTGACCGGCGGCCAGTTCTTCTTGCAAGCCCTGGGTCATGACCCAACGGTTGCGATAACGGGCTCGCCCGCCTTCGAACTCCACGGCATGGAGCATGCCGTCGCCATCGAACCAGTGATAGCGGCCCTGGGCTTCAAAGCGGCGGTTGGGGCCGTTGCGCACATGCATGCCGGTCAGGTCGCGCGGGATCTCGCCCTGCACATCGGTCAGGTCGATGGTGACTTCTTGCGTGATCGGCGCAAAGCCGCCATTGAGGACGGGGATGTCATTGGTACCCATGGTGGTCTCCTGGAGGGGTCGGTGGATCAGGTGGCGCTGCGCGCGGGGCGGCGCGACTGCGCAATGCAAAAACGGCTGCTCACGAAAGCCAGCTGTGTCAGGCTGGCATTGCCGGCCGGGTTCAGTCCGGTGACGTGGTAGTCGCTGTAGGCCGCTGCAAAATTGAGCGGCATGGCGCCTGTGAGGTTGGTGGTCAGCTGGGCGCCAGCGCTGGCGTAGGCCTGTTCGGCCCGCGCAATGAAGTCTTCTTGGGTGGAATACAAAAATGCGGTCAGTCCGCCGAATTCACGCACATCGCCGGTGGCCTGATTGAGCGCATCATCGGCGCTGTCGCAGGCAATGACAAAGCTGATCGGGCCAAAGCGCTCGCCCGCGTACAGATCGCGCTCGGCGGTGCTCACTTGCAGCATCAAGGGCGTGCTGGTGCGGGCTTGCGGGAATTGCGGGTGCGGGTAAGCGCCTGGCTTGAGCAGCACCCGACCCCTGCGCTGGCCCTCATCATGCAGTTGGGCAAGCAGGGCCAGTGTTTGCGGTGACTGGATGGTCGCCAGGATCATGGCCGCCTTCTTGGGCTCGCTGCATAGATTGGCCACATGCCCGGCCAGGCGCTGCCCGACCTCTTCAAAGCTCACCACGCCGGTCGGCGTGCGCACCCCTTGCCGGGGCACATAGATGTTCTGTGGGCTGGTGCACATCTGGGCGCTGAACATGCACAAGGTGGTGGCCAGGCTGCGCAGGGCCGCGTCGAGGTCGTCGGCCGACTCCAGCACCACCGTGTTGCTGCCCGCTGTTTCGGTGTAGGCCAGTGCAGGGTAGGCGTTTTTCTCGACCCACTGACCGAATTGCACGCTGCCAGTGAAGTCGACGATGGCCGTCTTGGGGTGCTGCACCAGTTGCTTGCCAATCGGTTCGGCCTTGCTGTCGAGCGCCATCGTGACCAGGTTGGGGTCAAAGCCGGCCTCGGCCAGGACTTGCCTGAAGACCCGCACACTGATGGCCATGGGCAGCACGGTGGCCGGGTGGGGCTTGACGATGACCGCATTGCCGGTGGCCAGGCTCGCCATCATGGACGGCCAGGCATTCCAGGTGGGAAAGCTCGCGCAAGTAAAGCACACCGCCACCCCACGCGGCACCAGCCGGTAGGTCTTTTCCAGCTGGATGGATGACGGACCAAAGCTGCGCTCCCAGCAGGCCGTGGGCGTGACCGCCCGCATCGCCTGCTCGGCATAGACCAGCGCTTCGATGCCGCGGTCCAGCGCGTTGACGCCGGAGCCGGCATAGGCCATGTTGTAGCTCTGACCGGCAGTGTGCATGACCGCGTGGGTGATCTCGAACAGATGCTCGCGGTAAATCACGTCGAGCACCTGCATCAGCACGCCCAGTCGGTCTTCGATGCTGGCCTGCGCCCAGGCGGGTACCGCCCGACCGGCTGCTGCAAACAGGGTGTCGACGTCGGCCTGCGGGTAGTCGATGTTCAGCGGCGCTTGGGTGTAGGGCGAGACCTCCTCGCCCAGCCAGCCGGTCTGTCCGGGCTGGTCCAGGGCAAAGCGGCATCTGTCTTGCGGCGTGCCCAGGTGCTGCTCGAACATCTGCAAGCCCTGGGCCTGCGCCTGCTCGGCATGAGGGTACTTGGCCGGCATCTCCGGATACGGACTCCAGCAATGGCGTTCACGGCAGGCCTGCCGGGCGCGCTCCAGGGTGGGCAAGTGGTGTTGATACAGGCTCATGACGCGGGCCTTCTTTGCCAGATGAGGCGGTGGTGGCGCAAGACGGTGGTGCTGCCGGGCAGGGGATCGCTGGCCGACAGGGTCAGGCTGCCGTCGGCGCCGAAGTCCATGTTGCGCACCTGCTCGCTGCCGACGAAGTTGGGGTTGAGCGCATGGCTGACCTGATGCACCACCTGGGCACGGCCCTCGTGCAAGCGGGTATGGAAACGACCCGCGTACTGAAAGTAGCTCTCAAAGGCGGCCAGTCGCTCGGCCTCGGGCACGCTGCGGGTGCTTTGGCCAGACAGTGCAGGTCGGCCGGCGCGGGCAATGCAGGCCGACATGGTGCCGTCGCCGGTGTAGACGATCAGGCCGGTGGCCTCCGGCCCAAAGGGCAGCGTGCTGGGGCGCCCGTCGCTGTAGGCGATCTCCCACTTCAGCAGATGCCAGGTACCCAGCAGGGCTTGCGGGTCGGGTTGGGCCGCTTCATTGGCTAGCACTGAGTCTCCTCCCTCAAAGCGATGACTTAGATCGCTTTCTTTATTGAACTGACTTAAGGGGCGACGTTAACTCAGTCGCAGCGTGAGCGGAAAGGTAAAAACCCTGATATGGGTCAACGCGGCAGATGCACCCGGCCCATCAGCGAGTCGGACCGACGGCGGGGCCGCGTCAGAGGCGTGGGCTCAGCGAGGTGCGTTCAGTCGGTCGAGCACCTGATCGGTGGTCTGCACATCGCCAAAGCTGAAGATAAAGCCCGACAGGCAGGTCTCATGCTCCTCCACCGTGTTGGCGGAGCAGGCATCGGACACCATCAGGGTACGGTAGTTGAGCATCATGGCGTCGCGCGCGGTCGATTCGCAGCACACATTGGTGGCGGTACCAGCGATCAGCAGGGTGTCGATGCCCTGGGCTTGAAGGCGCTGATGCAGGTCCGACGAGCCTTGGATGAAGGCGCTGTAGAAAAACTTGCGCACTCGCCAGTCTTGTGGCTCGGGCTCCAAATCGGCATACAACTCGTGGCCCGGATCACCTTCGGCCATGCAGCGGCTGCGCAGGGCGTAGCCCTGTGGACTCGACAGCTCCTGGTGAAAGTGCGACCAAGTCTGGTCAGACTCGGGCGCGTAGGTGTTGAGGATCCAGACCACCGTGCCACCGGCCTCGCGCACACCCCGGGCGAGTCGGTTGATGGTTGGGCAGGTCGCTGCCGCGCCCGGCACCCAGGCATGACCGCCTTCCTTTTTGACGAAGCTGTTTTGCATGTCCACCACGATCAAGGCGGTGCGCTGCGGGTCGATGCGTTCAAAGGCATGCAAGCGCCCGCGGCGCGCCACCACGCGCTGCACCAGTTCAGGGGAGGGGATGTATGGTCGCATGGCGTTCATGGCAGTCTCGTCGTTCGTGGGAAATAGGGAGGTGCTGCGTCGGGGCGCAGCACCGGCTTCAAGGCATGTAGGTGCCGCCGTTGATCTGCAGGTTCTGGCCGGTGATGTAGGCCGCCGCCGGGCTGATCAGGAACAAGATGGGGTCGGTCACATCTTGTGGCACGGCCATCCGCCCCAAAGGCACCACCTTGCCATAGGACGACGGATCCAGCGAGGGCGCAGCCGACTCATCCGAGCGGCCCGTGCCGCCGCGCAGGAAGGCCGTGTCCACCGCACCGGGCGCCACCGCATTGATGCGTACCCGAGGCGCGTTTTCCAGGGCCAACTCGCGCACCATCAGGATCAGCCCTGCCTTGGCAGGCCCATAGGCCCCGAACATCGGTCGGGCCCAAGAGCCCAGTCCGGAAGCCACATGGACCAGGCTGGCCCGATCACTGCGATGCAGGTGCGGCAGCGCCGCCCGCGACAGGAAAAACGCGGCATCGAGGTTGCCGCGCAGGATGTCCTGCCAGACTTCGGTGGGCGTTTCAGCCAGCGGACGGGCTGGGCTCATGTAGCCCACCAAGTTCACGCAAGCGTCGATGCCTCCCAATTCCTCGGCGGCCTGAGCCACCGCCGCATCCACTGCGGCAGGGTCCTTGCCGTTCATGGCGATGCAGGGCGGCAGCTGGCTGCCATGGCGCTCGATCGATTCGGGCAGGTCGAGGACCCGAATCTGAGCGCCCAGTGCCACGGCCTGACCGGCCAGATGGCGGCCAATGCCGCCACAGCCGCCGGCCAGGACCAGACGCAGGCCACTAAAGGCCTGCGGGCTCCACACAGAAGTGCTCATCACTTGCTGCAAGCGTCGGGCGCATGGCTGTCAAGCAGCGTGCGCTGTCCGTTGCGGATGCGGATGATGTAGGCCGGCAGCTCGGAGTCGCCGTCTTTGCCAAAGCAAATATTGCCGGTCACACCGCTG
>JAXITB010000275.1:0-4414 GCA_034680305.1 Polaromonas sp.
CGCATCGAGGGTGGTGTGCAACAGGTGCTCTGCAAACGCTTTGAGCAGCATCTGGTGGTATTTGGCACCGCCCTTCACCAGTGAGCGGGTGACGCCGGTGCGGGTCGAATATTCCAGCACTGAATGGATGTTGGGGTTGCCGACACGGCGTTTGAGGTCATCGCCCTGGAATTCCAACTGGACGGTGGACAGGTCCTTCACGTGCACGCTCAGCAGGAACACGCCAGGGCTGCGCTCCATGACGTAGGCCTTGCTGCGTTCACCGCACTGCAACTCACGCTGGTAGAAGGCCGAAACATCGGCGCGCAGTGCGGCCAGTGCGGCATCCGATGTGTCAGGGATGGTTTTGACGCCCAAGTCATGCTGCTGGGCGTTGGCCGATTGGCGCTCGAAGTGATCCACATCACCGGCACGGTCAAACAGTTCCGGGTGTCTCACGTACAGCCAGAACGATCGATGAATGTCGCTCTTGCAGGTGGCCAGTGCCGTGAGAGCCGCCCAGTCGCCGGTGGCCACCTGGAACATGGCCTGCGTCCCAGCCGAATCCCCAAGGGTGACACTGGCACGCAGCTTGGCCGCTACCGTGTCACGCAGAGCAATGTCGGGGCAGCCGAGCAAGGCACCAATCAAGGCCTGCGTGGTTTCGGGCTTGTCGGTCCACGAGAAATCGTCGGGCATCAGCAGCCCCTGGCCCGTCAGGAACTCACGCAAGGTAACGTCTACGGGCAGTTCGTACAGCAAATCAATCCAGGTTTTTTTCATGTTGGCGGTCCATTCCGAGAAAGCGTCGGAGGTCTGCGGACCGTGAGGTCTGGATGCGCTGGCCAGCGACAAGTCGATAAATTAACTAAACAGGTATCGCGCACAAGTAAAGCAACGTGATACAGCGTGATTGTGTCCCGCGCATTTCCGCTTGTCAATCAGGGTGGCACACGTGGCGAGCTTTCGTGTCTCGCTGCTATACTCAAAAAGTGCAAGTATTGATCTAACAGACAGGAGCATTGACATGGCTTCGGTATTCGGGGCACGCCTGCGGCGCCTGCGCGAGGCAAAGGGTTTAACCCTCCAGCAAGTTGCGGACGCGGTGGGTTGTACCAAGGCCTACATTTGGGAACTGGAAATGAAAGAAGGCCAGAGGCCCTCTGCCGAGCGAGTCCATGGCTTGGCCAAGGTGCTTGGCGTGACGATGGAGGACGTGATGGGTGAGCCTCTGCAGGATGTGCCCGAGGCCAGCCCCGAGGACGTCCAGTTCTTTCGTGAATACGCCGGAATGACCGACGAGGAGAAAGACCGTTACCGGCAATTGCTTCAGATCGCGTTCCCCGACAAGGGCAAAAGCGGAGACTGAGCCTTGAGCACGGTGCAAGCCCTCACCGGTCCCATCGCGGCCAACAACATCCACAAGTGGATGCGCGCATGGCACCGAGGGGCTGCACCTGACGTCATCGATCTGGACCTCGTGCGCCAGATGCTCCCAGACACCCCCTACGGCCAGGGCGTTCGTGAAATCAAGGCACCCATGGCACATGGCCTGGCCAGCTGCGAAGGCATGTTGGTGCGCAACCCCCATGACGAGGCCGAGTGGGGCATCTTCTACAACGGCAATTCACCGGCACAGCGCCAGCGATTCACGATTGCCCATGAGCTGGGTCACTTCGTGTTGCACCGCAGCCAGCGGCCGAGTTTTAGTTGTGACAAGGTAAGCGTCTATTCCGGTGCCGACCGCATGCGCGATATTGAGCGCGAAGCGGACGACTTCGCCAGCAACCTGCTGATCCCAGGCGACTTGTTGCGCGACGCGATTTCCGACCGGCGTATTGACCTGCACATCCTGAGCAACCTTGCCAAACGCTTCCAGGTTTCCTTCGAGTCCTTGTGCATCCGATTTGTGAAGTTCACGCCGCAGCGCGCGATCCTGGTCTATTGGGACAACGGCTTTGCCAAGTACGAGTGGCGAAGCAGCAGTGCCAAAAAAACAGGGGCACGCATCCGGCGCACGGAGGACCCGCAGGAGCCACTGCCGGACACGCTGGCCGCCGACACTGACATTGCGCAGGAATGGAATGGCATTGACATGCCCGCTGATGCGTGGTGTCCAGACGAGCCTTCCGGCATCACACTGACCGAGTTCAAGCACACCTATGGAGCCCGGGACCGTGTTCTGTCGCTCCTGGTGCTTGAAAGCGCCGCACCCCGGTCATGGGATCAGTCATGGCAGGATGAGGAAGTGTCGGACAGCTTCGATCAATTTGGTTTGCGCGGTCATGCAGGCCACTGAATGCGTGGATCGGAAAAATCATGTTCGGCGCCATCAAGTCCTTTATCAGAAACTCCCGGATCAAGATTGACTACCCCCGGTATGAGCGTGAGCAGCGTGCGGCGCATTTGGCGCAGGCCGATCGTCGGTTCGATGCCAGTCAACTCAACAAAGAGATCGCACAAATAAGACAGCAGGCCACTACTGCAGGGGACCAGCGTTTCGGATCCGATGTCGCATCGCTGCGTCAGCGGGTTGCCGCCACTGAGCATGGGCTTCGTAAAGACCGCCAACTGCTGTCGATTATTGAGCGGAACTACAAGGCCGAACTTGATGCACTCTACGCTCAAAAAACTGAACTGTTCGAAGAAAAAAAGGGTCTGCTTGCCGACGCCCAGGCCATGAAGGCGGAGCGCTCGGGCGCGCATGACGATCTTCAAGAGGCCTATGGTGACCTTAAGGATGCGAAGAGCGACGTTGATCGCTGGTATGCAAAGTCTGAGCGAACGCCATGGCTGTTCGGCAACGGAGGCAAAAAACTTCCCAGGCATTCATTGTTCGGGCAGAGCCACGGTGATCTGTCTTCGGCAAAGTACCGCCGTGGTGAAGCTGTGAGTGATATTGGCGACAGCAAGCGAAGGATTGCCGACATCAAGGCCAGGCAGGCAGCGGTCCGGCATGCGATCGATCGGAACTATGCCGAAATCGGCGCGGTCATGGAGAAGATTGGTGCAGTAAAAAAAGACCGCCAACACATGTACGACCTGAAGAATGAAGGCGTTGATCCCACTGTTTTGCGCACGACGATTCAAACCACCCAATCGACATTGACGGACTTGGAGCGGCAGTTGCGAAGCTCGGAAAACCAGCGTCTTGCGTTGATACAGGAAACCCAGGCACGGTTGGGATTGGGCGAGCGGGAGGCCGCCGTTGCAGACCTGCTTTCAAGAAAGGCTCGATTTGTGGAAGAGTTTGACTCCGAGCAAAGTCGAGCAACCCGGCAAGATGAACACCGTCGCCAATGGATGGCCAGTCACGCTTAGTCAATCTTTGCCGCAGCCCGCTGATACCCTCTAAAACACGTTACGCGGAGTGCCCTCCATCTCTAGCATGAGAAGCGTTTTCAACTCGAACGCTGACCATGCACAACGACGAACCCATCTTCTGCGCGAACGCCGATCGGCCACGCCATCCCCATCAAGAAATCGCTGACCTGCTCGCCGTGGCGCTCCTGCGCCTGCGGGCCAAGGATTCAGCCTGTGACTATTCGACCACTGCGGGCGCAAAAGACGCGGTTGGCCTTGGCTTTACTGGCCACCAGCGCGTCAATACGAACCCCTATCAACAAGAAGGAGTTCGCGCATGACAACACACGCATCACCGCCCGATGCCGCCAGCGTGGCGGCCAGGGTCGCCCAACTGCCCCACCTGCCCATGGACAATCTTTGGGCGCTGTGGGACCAGCACTTCGATGAACGCCCGAATCACCATCACCGGACTTGGCTCGAATCGCGGCTGGCCTACAAAATTCAGGAACGCGCATTCGGCGGTCTAAAGGGTTCAGTGCGCCGCAAGCTCGAAGAAATTGGCGAAACAGGCCTCCTGCCAGCCCGGCTGCGCCGCGAAGCTGATCGCCTACTGCCCGGCACCATCCTCACCCGCGTGTATGACGATGTCGAACACCAGGTGCTGGTGCGCGGCATGCGTGATTTCGAATATCGCGGGCAGCGGTTCACGAGCCTCACGGCGGTGGCCAAGGTCATTGCCGGCTGTCCATGGTCTGGCCCGGTGTTCTTTGGGCTCAAGACCAAGAAGAAGGAGGCCGCATGAGATCCCATCGCATTGCCCCGACGGCTCCTGCGCTCGCACCTCGCAAACGTTGCGCGATCTACACCCGCAAATCCACGGACGAGGGGCTCGACCAGGACTACAACAGCCTCGAAGCGCAACGAGATGCCGGTCTGGCCTTTGTGGCGAGTCAGCGCCATGAGGGGTGGATGGCCGTGCCAGACGGCTACGACGATGGCGGCTACTCCGGTGGCAACCTGGACCGCCCTGGCCTCAAACGCTTGATGGTAGACATCGATGCTGGTCGGATTGATATCGTGGTTGTCTACAAGATCGACCGCATCTCTCTGTCATTGGCAGACTTTGCCA
>JAXITB010000276.1:0-4399 GCA_034680305.1 Polaromonas sp.
CTGGCCCGCACCACCAAGTTCATGCTGACCGAAGAGGCCCATCACATGTTCGTGGGCGAATCGGGCGTGGGCCGGGTCATCACCCGCACCGCGCAGATGATGAACGAGCTCAAGACCGATGACGTGGCCAAGCTGCGCGCCGCCGGTGTCATTGATCTGCCCACCATTCAGCGCTACATCAACTTCCATTTCAGCGTCACCATCGACCTGTTCGGGGCCGACGAATCGAGCAATGCCGCCACCTTCTATTCGACCGGTCTGAAGGGCCGTTACGAAGAAGGCAAGCGTGTTGACGACCATGTGCTTAAGGGCCAGACCTACCGCGTGCTCGAGGTGCGTAACGGCCAGTTGGCCGAAAAAGAAGTGCCCATGCTCAACGCGCTCAATGAAGTGCTGCGCGATGACTACATCAAGGATTCCATCGCCGGCGTCGAGCGCTGGAACAAGATCCTCGACAAAGCAGGCATCGGCTTTCGCTTCAAAGCACCGCACAAGGCCTTCCACCGCAACATCGGCGCGCTCGCTGGCGTCAAGGTCAACCTGGAAGGCCAGGTCATCAGCGAAGCCGAATGGAAAGCCCGTGTGGACGACTGGCTGCCCTCGGCCCAGGATCGGGCCTTTGTGGCCAGCCTGATGGGCCGCTGCGTCGAGCCGGGGAAGTTTGCCAACTGGATCGCCCCGCCGGTCATGGGCATCAATCGTCAGCCGGTGGATTTCGAGTACGTGCGCTTCAATTGAGCGCGGCGCTCCCACCACGCGGGCTCAGGCCTGGGACAAGTGGTGTGGGAGCCGGGCCCTGGCGGCGATGGGGCCTTTGATCAACAGCAGGCCGCGCCTGATCAGCCGCTGCATCGCGCCGAGGGCGGCGCTCCCACAAGTTTTCATCAGGCCTGGGCCGGGGGATGTGGGAGCCGCGCCTCGCGGCGATGGGGCCTTTGATCAACAGCAGGCCGCGCCTGATCAGCCGCTGCATCGCGCCGAGGGCGGCGCTCCCACCACTCAGGCCCAGGCCTTTGGCAAGCGGTGTGGGAGCCGCGCCTCGCGGCGATGCGGCGGTCCGTCAGTAAGCACACCCCGAAGCAGCCAAAGCCCTCACAATTGAGTCCAATGCCACACCCAGTGACCGGAGATTGAGATGAACGCCCCCACCGAAGCCATCCTCATCCAGCAGCACCTGATCGACCCAGAGATCTGCATCCGTTGCAACACCTGCGAGGCCACCTGCCCAGTGGGCGCCATCACCCACGATTCGCGCAATTATGTGGTCGATGCCGACAAATGCAATTTGTGCATGGCCTGTGTGCCGCCCTGCCCAACCGGCTCGATCGACAACTGGCGACAGATACCCAAGGTCAAGGCCTACAGCCTGGACGAGCAACTCGGCTGGGACAGCCTGCCGGCCGAACTCAGCACCGAGCAGTTGGCGCAGTTCGGTGGTGCGCCCGAGGCCGGGGCAGCGGCTGAAGTCACCGCCACGTCGGTCGCCTCGGTGGCCGCAGCCGCGCCCGGCCAGGCATTTCAGTCGGCCCAGTATGGCTCGACCGTACCGCCCTGGTCGGCGGCCCACGCCTACACCAATTTGTACGGACCCAAGGCCACTGAAAAGACGATCACCGCGAAGGTGGCGGGCAATCTGCGGGTCACCGAGATCGGCCGCACCGACGGCCGGCAGGACTACGACACCCACCACATCGTGCTCGATTTCGGCGCCATGCCCTTTCCGGTGCTCGAGGGCCAGTCGATCGGCATCATCCCGCCGGGCCTCGATGCCAGCGGCCGGCCCCATCACGCGCGCCAGTATTCGGTGGCCAGCCCGCGCAACGGCGAGCGCGCCGGCCACAACAATCTGTCGCTGACCATCAAGCGGGTGCTCGAAGACCATCAGGGCAAGCCGGTGCGGGGCGTGGCCTCCAATTTCATGTGTGATCTGCAGGTGGGTGACACGGTGCAGGTGATCGGGCCCTTCGGCAGCAGCTTCCTCATGCCCAACCACCCGCGCTCGAGCATCGTCATGATCTGCACCGGCACCGGTTCGGCACCCATGCGGGCCATGACCGAGTGGCGGCGCCGCCTGCGCTCATCGGGCAAGTTCGAGGGCGGCAAGCTCATGCTGTTTTTTGGCGCACGCACGCAGGAGGAACTGCCGTACTTTGGGCCGCTGCAAAGTCTGCCCAAGGACTTCATTGACACCCACTTCGCTTTTTCGCGCACACCCGGTCAGCCACGGCGTTATGTGCAGGACCTCATGCGCGAGCGCGCCGCCGACCTGGCCCTGGCCCTCAAGGACGCCAACACCTTTTTCTATGTCTGCGGGCTCAAGAGCATGGAAGAGGGCGTGGTGCTGGCCCTGCGCGATGTCGCCCAGCAGGCCGGTCTGGACTGGGAGACCGTGGGCGCAGCGCTCAAGCGCGAAGGCCGCTTGCATCTGGAAACCTACTGAGTCGCAACCGCGGCCCCGGCCGCTGCATAGGACGCGCCCTGCGCTTGGCGTCCGCAAAAGGTTTGCAGGCCTTGTCTGGCGGCCTCGGGCGGGCCTTCGTCTGGCGGGTCACCATGTTTCGGTGAAATCTGCAAGTTCGAGGGTTAGTACTTAGCCCTTTATCGTGAGGGCATTCTCCAAAGGCTTCCGCTGCGGCTGGAAATCTTCTAAATTGTCAGGTAGCAGTTTTCTGGTCCGTTTTTTTTCGGGCCTCAGGGCTTGAGTACAAACCAACAGAACAGGAGTTGAATGTGATCGCTACCCGTCGTTTGATGATCGCCTTGCTGGCCGGCTTTGCGGCAATGGGCTCGGCCTGGGCCGACCCTTGCAAGGAACTCGCACCCACGCGGGGCCAATCTGGCAAGGACGTGATCTGGATCCCCACCCCCGAGCCCCTGATCGACAAGATGCTCACCGCCGCCAAGGTCACGGCGCAAGACCGCGTGTTCGATCTGGGCGCCGGTGACGGCATCATCGCGATTACCGCCGCACGCAAGTTTGGTGCGCAGTCGGTGGGCATCGAATACAACCCGAAAATGGCGGACTATGCCCGCTGCAGGGTCAAAGAGGCGGGCATGGATGCAAAGGTGCGCATCATCACCGGCGACATCTTTGTCGAGAACTTCAGCTCGGCCAATGTGGTCACGTTGTATCTTTTGCCCGACCTCAACTTGCGCCTGCGTCCCACCTTGCTCAAGATGAAGCCGGGCACCCGCATCGTCTCCCACGCCTTCACCATGGGTGACTGGGAGCCCGACGAGACGCTGAGTCACGAATACGCTCGCGGCTATTTCTGGATCGTGCCCGCGCAGGTCGAAGGTGACTGGATGTTCACCGGCTTGGAGGGCGGCCCCATGCGTGTCAACCTGCGCCAGACCTTCCAGAACATCGGCGGCATGCTGACCCGTGCCAACAACACCCAGCCTTTGGTGGGCGCCCGCCTGCGCGGCGAGGAAATCAGCTTCCAGTTCAGCACGCCTGACAAGAACGTTCACACCTTCACCGGTCGCGTTGCTGGTGACCGCATCAGCGGCACCGTCAATTCCGCTGGCTTGCAGACGCCGGTTGAAGCCAAGCGTCTATGATGCCGGCTCTCTGAAGCCCCATCAAGCTGACCGTGAACGACGCTGCAAACAGCCAGGCGCAGCCGCTGCGCCTGCTCCATCCGCTATCGGCCCTGGCCCTCATTGTCGGCATCGTCATCGGCGCCGGCATCTTCAAAACCCCGTCCCTCGTGGCTGGCATCAGCGGCGACGCGGGCTGGGCGCTGGTGCTGTGGGTGGCCGGCGCCCTGATCTCGATTGCCGGGGCCTTGTGCTACGCCGAGCTGTGCACCGCCTACCCGAACGCCGGCGGCGACTACCATTTTCTGCAGCGTGCCTTTGGGCGTGACCTGTCTTTCATGTACGGCTGGTCGCGCGCCACCATCATCAACACGGGTTCGATCGCACTGCTGGCCTTCGTTTTTGGCGACTACATGAGCACCTTGCTCAATCTGGGCGCCTATTCCAGCGCGATCTGGGCACTGGCCATCGTGATTTTTCTGACGGCTGTCAACCTGGCCGGTATCAACACCTCGTCGCGGGTGCAGACCCTGCTGACTATTCTGGAAGTGGTGGGCCTGCTGTCGGTGGTGGTGGCCGGCTTCTGGGTGGACGCGCCGGCATCGGGCGCCATCAGCTGGTTCGTCCAGGCGCCGGCGCCCGCCCAATGGGGGCTGTGCCTGGTTTTTGTGCTCCTGACCTTCGGCGGCTGGAATGAGTCGGCCTATGTCTCGGCCGAATTGCGGGGCGGCCCGCGCACCATGGTTTGGGTCATTGTGACCAGCATGCTGGTCTTGACGGCCATCTACCTCCTGGTCAACCTGGCCTTGCTCATGGGCTTGGGCTTCAAGGGGCTGGCCAGCAGCAAGACCGCCGC
>JAXITB010000277.1:0-4397 GCA_034680305.1 Polaromonas sp.
CCCCGTCACCTGCGAAAACGGCGAGTACAAAGTCGTTGAAGGTCTGGAAATCGACGCGTTCAGCCAAGGCTGCATCGACAAGACCCTCAAAGAGCTGACCGACGAGCAAGCGGGCGTGGCGCACCTGATCTGATTCAGGACAGAGAAGCCAAAGTGAGTCATCCGCGCCACATATTGCTGGGGGCACAAGCCGGGGGTGTGCAACTGCCGGTCTGTGACCATTACAGCGGTGTGGAGGCGCGGATGCGCAAAAGCCTGCAGTTGCAGGCCGAAATGACCCAAGAGTTTGGCACCTGCGTCTTTGATGTCACGCTGGACTGCGAGGACGGTGCGCCGGTCGGTGGCGAAGCCGAGCACGCCGCGCTGGTGACCGAATTGGCCCTCACCACCCACGCCGCCAGAGCCGACGCACGCATCGCCGTGCGGGTCCACCCTGTGGACCATCCCAGCTTTGAAGCCGACATGCGCCTCATCGCGGGCCGTGCAGGCCATGTGTTGACGCACATCATGGTGCCCAAAGTCGAGAGCGTGGCCGATGTGGACCGCGTGCAGGCGGCCTTGATCACCGCCGGAGCCGGGCATCTGCCTGTGCATGTGTTGATCGAGTCGCCCGCAGCCGTGCAGCAGGCTTTTGACATCGCCGCCCACCCCCGCGTGCAGTCGATCAGCTTTGGCCTGATGGATTTTGTGTCGGCTCACGCTGGCGCCATACCGTCCGAAGGCATGGGCATCGCGGGGCAATTCAGCCACCCGCTGGTGCTTCGGGCCAAGCTCGAGATCGCCAGCGCCTGCCATGCCCATGGCAAGGTGCCTTCGCACTGCGTGGTCACCGAATTCAAGAACACCGAAGCCATCCGCATGGCGGCCCAAAAGGCGGCCTGCGAACTGGGTTACACCCGCATGTGGAGCATCCACCCCGACCAGATCCGACCGATCCTGGCGGCGATGGCCCCCAGCGAGGCGCAGATCGATCAGGCCAGCCAGATCATCCTGGCCGCCCAGGCAGCCGACTGGGCGCCCATCAGCCATGGGGGCCAATTGCACGACCGGGCCAGTTACCGTTTCTTTTGGCAGCTGATAGAGCGCGCGCACCAGACCGGCCGTCCTGTGCCTGCCCCGATACAGGTTTGGTTGAGCCCAAGCAGCCAGCACCCGGGGCGCAGCCTGTCATGATGCGAGTCAACCTGAAGGGGACCCCTATGCTGAAGAACCTTGTTGCACTGGCTTTTGCGGGGGCGCTGCTGTCTGCCGGGGCACAAAACCAGGTCCAGCGCGGCGCCAAGGCACCATCGCCTCAGACCACTGCGCAGGCCAAAGCCCGTGCTGCCGATGACCTCACCGCACGCCTGCAAGCCCGCGCCATCGCCGAGGCCGCGGCCCGGTCGGCAGCGGTGCCCCAGGCCGCCAAGCCAGGCACTGAACCGGTGCCTTCAGCCGTGGCTGCCTCGACCGTTGCGCCTGTCATGGCCTGGCCCGTACAGCCGCCCGTGGCCCAGGCCCCAGAGTCCATGCCGCCGCAGCCTGCCCGGACACAAGCGCAGCCCCCCATGTCGCCCGGCCATGCGGTCAGCCCCGGCTCGGCGGTGCCCAGCGTGGCGGCGCCTCTGTCGCCTGTGACCTCTGCATCTGCTGCACCCCAGGACCCGGACACATCCGATGCGGTGTCTCAAGAGCTGGCCATCGCCCAGAAAATTCACCAAGGCCTGATGCCCTGTGAGCTGGGGGCCAGCGTGCGGATCCAGGCCGATGCGGCGGCGCCCGGCTTTTTCCATGTGCAAGGCAAAGGTTTTCGATACCGCATGTACCCCGTGCGCACCAGCACCGGCGCCCTGCGACTGGAAGACAAAAAGGCCGGTGCCGTGTGGCTGCAGCTGGCCAACAAGTCCATGCTGATGGACCAGAAAAAAGGCCGCCGCATGGCCGACGAATGCGCACATCCTGAACAAGTGGCCTATGGCCAGAGCATGAAAACCAACCCACCCCCCAGCCTGTTTGACAAGACCGGCATGGGATCCAACGATTGACTTTGACTGACCGGAGAAAAAACCATGTTGAAAGCGTACCGTGAACACGCAGCCGAACGCGCTGCACTGGGCATCCCGCCCCTGCCTCTTGATGCCAAACAGGTGGCCGAACTGATCGAGTTGATCAAAAACCCGCCCGCTGGCGAAGACGCCTTTTTGATGGACCTGCTCACCCACCGCGTGCCACCGGGTGTGGACGATGCCGCCAAGGTCAAAGCCTCTTTCCTGGCCGCTGTTGCCCACGGTGAAATCAGCGTGGCGCTCGTCTCCAAAGCCAAGGCCACCGAGCTGCTGGGCACCATGGTGGGGGGCTACAACGTGCACCCCTTGATCGAGCTGCTCGACAGCCCCGAGGTGGCCACTGTGGCCGCTGAAGGCTTGAAGAAAACCCTCCTGATGTTCGACTTCTTCAACGACGTCGCAGAGAAAGCCAAGGCGGGCAACGCCAAGGCCAAGGAAGTGATGCAAAGCTGGGCCGACGCCGAGTGGTTCACCAGCCGCCCCGAAGTCGAGAAAAAAATCACCATCACCGTCTTCAAGGTGCCTGGCGAGACCAACACCGACGACCTGTCGCCCGCCCCAGACGCCTGGAGCCGCCCCGACATTCCCTTGCACTACCTGGCGATGTTGAAAAACACCCGCGAAGGCGCACCTTTCAAGCCCGAAGAAGACGGCAAGCGCGGCCCCATGGCCATGATCGAAGAGCTCAAGAAAAAAGGCCATCTGGTCTCTTATGTCGGCGACGTCGTTGGCACCGGCTCCTCACGCAAATCCGCCACCAACAGCATCATCTGGGGCTTTGGTGAAGACATCCCGTTTGTGCCCAACAAGCGTTTCGGTGGCGTCACCCTGGGCGGCAAAATCGCCCCCATCTTTTTCAACACGCAGGAAGACTCCGGCGCCTTGCCGATCGAAGTGGACGTGTCGGGCTTGAACATGGGTGATGTGGTGGACGTCTTGCCCTACGAAGGCAAGATCGTGAAGAACGGCGAGACCGTGACCACCTTCCAGCTCAAGAGTGACGTGCTCTTTGACGAGGTGCGCGCTGGCGGCCGCATCAACCTGATCATTGGGCGCAGCCTCACCGCCAAGGCCCGTGAATTCCTGGGTTTGCCCGCTTCCACCGTGTTCCGCCTGCCCACAGCGCCTGCAGCGACCCAAGCGGGCTTCACCCTGGCGCAAAAGATGGTGGGTCGAGCGGTCGGTTTGCCAGAAGGCCAGGGCGTGCGCCCCGGCACTTATTGCGAACCCAAGATGACCACCGTGGGCTCGCAAGACACCACCGGCCCCATGACCCGCGACGAACTCAAGGACCTGGCCTGCCTGGGCTTCAGCGCCGACATGGTCATGCAGTCCTTCTGCCACACTGCCGCGTATCCCAAGTCGGTGGACGTCAAAACCCACCGCGAGCTGCCCGCTTTCATCAGCAACCGCGGCGGCGTGTCGCTGCGCCCCGGTGATGGCGTGATCCACAGCTGGCTCAACCGCTTGCTCTTGCCCGACACCGTGGGCACCGGCGGCGACTCACACACCCGTTTCCCCATTGGCATTTCCTTCCCCGCAGGCTCCGGTCTGGTGGCCTTCGGTGCCGCCACCGGCGTGATGCCGCTGGACATGCCCGAGTCCATCCTGGTGCGCTTCAAAGGCGAAATGCAACCCGGCGTGACCCTGCGCGACCTTGTGCACGCCATCCCCTTGTACGCCATCAAGAAGGGCCTGTTGACCGTGGCCAAGTCCGGCAAGATCAACGAGTTCTCGGGCCGTATCCTGGAAATCGAAGGCCTGCCCAACCTGAAGGTCGAGCAAGCGTTTGAGTTGTCCGACGCGTCCGCCGAGCGTTCGGCTGCGGGTTGCACCATCAAGCTCAACAAGGAGCCGGTCGAGGAATACCTGCGCTCGAACATCGTGCTCATGAAGAACATGATCGCTGATGGTTACGCCGACGCCCGCACCCTGGCGCGCCGCATCGAAAAGGTCGAGGCCTGGCTGGCCAAGCCCGAGCTGCTCGAGGCCGACAAAAATGCCGAATACGCGCACGTCATCGAGATCGACATGAACGAGATCAAAGAGCCGATCCTGTGCTGCCCCAATGACCCGGACGACGCCAAGTTCCTGTCCGACGTTGCAGGCACCAAGATCGACGAAGCCTTCATCGGTTCGTGCATGACCAACATCGGCCACTTTCGCGCCGCCGCCAAGCTGCTCGGCGGCAGCCGCGACATCCCCGTCAAGCTGTGGGTCGCGCCACCGACCAAGATGGACGAGAGCGAGCTGATCAAGGAAGGCCACTACGCCAACTTCGGCGCTGCCGGTGCCCGCACCGAGATTCCCGGCTGCTCGCTGTGCATGGGCAACCAGGCCCAGGTGCGCGAA
>JAXITB010000278.1:0-4386 GCA_034680305.1 Polaromonas sp.
GACGTCACTGAACAGCGCGTCGGCGGCCGGGTTGTTCTTGGCCACCAGGCGTGCGCCACTGACCAGGTCCATCAGGCCGTCGGGCGAGAGCGTGCCGGTCTGCAGGTCGATGCTGGCAAACAGGGTCTGCAGCATCTGGTCGGTGCTGTGTCCTTCGCCAGCCTCCATGCCCGAAAGCGCCGCCAGCAGCCGGCCGTAAGCGTTGGCGCGGCTGAGGTCGATGCGGCCATCGGCGTCAATGATGGGGTCGGGTCTGGCGGTGGTCAGATCCATGCCGTCTAAGCCCAGTGCCTGGGCCAGCTTGGTCTTGACCTCGGTTATTCGCTCTGCGCTGATGTTTCCCAGCGTGATGCCTCCTGCCCCGCTCTGGCCGGCTGGCAGGCCGAGCATGCGCAGCACCAGCTCGGTCAGCGGTGTGACGTAGGCGGTCGCGCTGCCGGAGGCGTCGAGCACCGCCACAGAGCGCAGCTCGCTGTCGAGATCGCGCTCCTCGCCTGTGGCCTCGTCAACGTAGTCCTTGCCTTCCCCTGAGTCGGTCACACGCAGCAGAACGGGGCCGGTGTAGCCGTTGGTGATGTTGAGCGTGTAGCTGCCGTCGGCGTTCAGTGGTGCCTGGGCCAACAGTTGGCCAGACCGATCGTAGGCACTGACGGTCAGCGTGTGACCGCTCAGGGCCGGCCCCAGTGTGATGGCGCCCTGGACTGTGGCCAGGCTCTGGCTCGGGTCTGGGGTGCTCGCAGTGGAGGTGTCTGGGGCGGGGCCACTTGAGCCGTCCCTGAGCGCTAAGGCTGCAATCAGCCCTCCGGCCAGGGCCAGTGGGAGCTGGCTCGACGACCACGCGGCAGCAAGCCATGGTGGTGCCTGTGGTGGCACAGCGGGGGGCGCGCTGGGGGCCGGCGTCTGGCCGCCTTCCAGCCGCATGGGCTCGGCTGCGGCGATTTGCAGTTCTTGGGTCGAAGCTTCAGTCGCCAGGAGTACTTGGGTCGAAGCTTCGCTGGGGGCGGTGTCAAAAGCGGCTGCGAGCTTTTCGGTGACCTCCTGATCAGGCGAGGTGGCCGGCGTGTGGCTGAGCTCAGCCTGGACATCTGGCCCGTCTTCTGTGCGCTTTTTTCGGCCTCGGCCGCCGAGTAATTGCTGCGCCAACTCTGCCTTCCGCGCGGGACTGACGATCTGCGCAGGCTGGGTTTGGCTGGGGGGCGGTGGAGGCGTCTCTTTTTGCATGGCGCGGCTGGTGTGACTGGACATGTTTCCGGGCCGGCTCAAGAGCCGGAATCCTTGCTCACCAGCCCCGATGTCAGTCCGGCTTGTGAGAATTGAACAAATTCTGTAATAAATATTTACAAAATCCTCTCAACTGCTCTCATTGCTTGCGGATGCGAGAACCTTGGCGCATGCCCATGGTCTGGGCGGTCAGCATGGCCTTGCGCAGTCGCGGGCGGCGGCAATGAAGATGACAGGGGGAGGTCGCGAGCTTTTGTAGGCGCCGTTTGACCGGCCTCCTCACCACGCGTCAGCCGAACTTGGTGTTGTGGGCCTCACGCCCTTTGTTCTGCGCTGCCTGATCGGATGACTCGTGCCGGCCCTTTCCTGCAGCCCTGCCACAGTGGCGTCCATGCTGGGTGTTTGGCGCACCTCCTTGGCCGGCAGCCCCTGGCGGCTTTGTCTGACAGGCCAGCGATGGCCGAACCCAGCTGACCGCGATACAAACAGGTCTGATGACCACTAACGATCTGCCAAGCGCGGCGGCGGCCGGCTTGCGTGAGGACGAAGCGCAGCGCCGGCTGCAGCGCAATGGACCGAACGACATCGAGCCGGCACGCCGACGCTCGCTGGCGCGGCGCGTGCTGGGGCTGCTGACCGAGCCGATGTTTGCCTTGCTGCTGGCGGCGGTGCTCATTTATCTCGCGCTGGGTGACTTGGGCGAGGGGCTGACCTTGGCCGTGTTTGTGCTGGCCGTGCTCGCGCTGACCCTGGTGCAGGAAGGCCGGGCAGATCGGTCCATCGAGGCACTGCGCCGGCTCAGTGAGCACCGGGTGCAGCTCATGCGCGGTGGCGTGGTGGTCGAGCGCACCGCACGCGAAGTGGTGCAGGGCGATGTGCTCCTGTTGGCCGAGGGCCGGCGGGTGGCGGCCGATGGGGTCTTGCTTCAGGCCGACAGCCTGCAACTGGACGAGTCTTTGCTCACAGGCGAATCGCTGCCGGTGAGCAAGCATCTGGGGGGGGAGCCGGCCGGCGCGCGCTTGTTTGCCGGCACCCATGTGGTTCGCGGGCAGGGTTTGATGCAGGTCGAGGCCACCGGTACCCGCACTGCGTTCGGCCAAATCGGCCGCTCGCTGCAAGACATCGAGCCGCAGACCACGCCCCTGCAGCGTCAGACCGCCAAGCTGGTGCGTGTGCTGGCCGTGCTGGCGCTGCTTTTGTGTGCGGTCATGGTCTTGATCGAGGGCGTGCGCAGCGGCCAATGGTTGCCTGCTCTGCTGGTGGGCATTGCGGCGGCCATGGCCATGTTGCCCGAAGAATACCCGGTGGTGCTGGCGATTTTTCCGGCGCTCGGTGCGCGCCGGCTGGCGCGTCATGGCGTACTGACCCGCCGCATTCAGGCCATCGAGACCCTGGGCGCGACCACCGTGCTGTGCGCCGACAAGACCGGCACCATCACGCAAAACCGCATGGCGGTGCAGGCTTTGGCGGTGGGTGACGGGGCCAGCCCACAGTTGCTGCGCTGCCCATCCGGCGGGCTGTGGCCGGCGCACGACCAAAACGCGGCCTTTCATCGGATTGCAGAGCATGCGATTTTGGCCAGCGCTCCGCAAGCCTTTGACCCGATGGAGCAGGCCTTCCATCAACTCGGCCGTGATCTCTTGCAGGGCACCGACCGGCTGCACGACTGGGACTTGGTGCAGACCTATCCCTTGAGTCCGCAGTTGCGCGCCATGTCGCATGTCTGGCGCGTCAGTGACGGACAGGGCCATGTGATCTCGGCCAAGGGCGCCCCCGAGGCCATGATGGACCTGTGCCACCTGGGAGACGCGCAGCGGCAGCAGTGGCATGCGGTGGTCGAGCAGATGGCGGCCGAGGGCCTGCGTGTGCTGGCGGTGGCGCAGGGCAGTCACCCCGACACCCGCTGGCCGGCATCGGCGCACGATTTTGACTTTGAATGGTTGGGCCTGATCGGCCTGGCCGATCCGCTCCGGGCGGAGGTGCCCGAGGCCATGGCGCAGTGCCGGCGCGCTGGCATTCGGGTGATCATGATCACCGGCGATCACCCGGTCACGGCGCAGAGCATCGCAAGGCTGGCTGGGCTGCAGGTCGATCGCGTGTTGGTCGGCGACACACTCGATTCGCTCAGCGATCAGGCGCTCGACGAGCAACTGCGTCACGCTTCGGTTTGCGCCCGCATCGCGCCGCAGCAGAAGCTGCGCATCGTGCAAGCCCTGGTCCGGCAAGGTGAGATCGTGACCATGACCGGCGACGGCGTCAACGACGCACCAGCCTTGCGCGCCGCTCATGTGGGGGTGGCCATGGGTCAGCGTGGCACCGATGTGGCCCGCGAGGCGGCCAGCATGGTGCTGGTTGACGACAACTTCGCCTCCATCGTGCGGGGCATCCGGGTCGGGCGGCGCATCTTTGCCAACCTGCGCAAGTCCATGGGCTACATCTTTGCGATTCACATCCCCATTGCCGGCATGGCGGTGTTGCCGGTGCTGCTGGCGCTGCCGCCGGTGCTGCTGCCCCTGCACATTGCGCTCATTGAGCTCATCGTCGATCCGGCGTGTTCCTTGGCCTTCGAGAGCGAGCCAGAAGACGCCGATGTGATGGATCGTTCGCCCCGCGACACCCGCGCCGCCCTGTTTGGTGCAGCGGCGATGTGGCAGGCGGCTGGTCAGGGCGCACTGATGCTCGGTGGCACCACGCTGGCCTACTTGGCCTCGGTGACGGAGCAGTGGGGCAGCCACCTGACCCAGGCCATGACGGCCGAGCGCACCCGTTCGATGGTCTTGATGGCTTTCGTGGTGGGCAATGCAGCCCTGATCTTCATGAGCAAGTCGCGTCGGGCCGGATCAGGGAGTGCGCGCACACCGATCAACTGGGTGGCGATGGCAGTGTCTGTGCTGGCCATCTCAGCCGTTGCCCTGGCCATCTATTGGCCGTGGTTGGCCGCAGCCCTGCGGCTACAGTCGCTCGACGGCGCTTCACTCATGCTGTCCGCGGTTTGTGGTCTGCCGGGTTTGGCCGTGTGGGTCATGTGGAGGCTGCGCTCTTGAGGCCGATGGCTCGCCCTCTGGGGTGCTTTTCTGTGCGATGTCTGCTGTGAGATGTCTCCTGTGGGAGCCGCGCCCTCGCGGCGATGGGGCCTTCGATGAAGCACTGCAGCCGATCATTGGC
>JAXITB010000279.1:0-4373 GCA_034680305.1 Polaromonas sp.
CAGAAGCTCGGCGAGAACCTCGAGTTCGTCGAGAACTTCAAGCGCGAAGCGCAGGCGGCCGCCCAGTTGAATCACCCGAGTGTGGCCCAGATCTACTCTTACGGCCAGGTGCACGGCCAGCCGCTTGAGCGGCTCGTGCAGACGCTCCGGTGACTGCAATAAGTCCTGCACACCACGCTCTAAAGAAGCCAGACGCTGGCCGGCAGACTGCTGCCAGTGCGCTGCCTCGCTGCGGGCCTGCTCACCGGCCTCACGCAGACCCTGCTGCCTGCCCTGCTCGTAGGCCTGCAAGCGCGCCTGTTCGATGTCGTCCTCAGTGAACTGCCCGGCGGGCGGCGGCAGCAGCACCTCAGCCGCTGGCAATTGCGGCGCGGCGTCTGGGGGAGCCAGCGCCAGCGGCGCCATCGACTCCTGATCGGGCTGCGCCGACTCAGGCGTGCCAAAGCCCGGAACCTGAAACTCAGGCGCCTTGCTGCCTCGCCATGACTTGGGCTCAAACGCATGACCGCCCATGTCGGCGCGCAAAAAGTCAGCCGACTGCCAGACCCGGGCGGTACGCTCCTGGGTCTTGTCCATGCTCAGGCCTTTAGACAAAGTCGGCGCCTCCACCCAGCATCAACTCGCCCGCATCGGCCAGCTTGCGCGCCGTGCGCATGATCTTCTTTTGCGCCTCTTCGACGTCGGTGATGCGCATCGGTCCCTTGGCCTCCATGTCGTCCTTGAACATGCTGCGCGCACGCTCGGACATGTTCCCAAAAAACTTGTCCTTGACCGGATCGCTGGCGCCTTTGAGGGCAATCATGAGCTGATCGGTGTCGACGTTGCGCATGAGCACCTGAATGCCACGGTTGTCCATGGTGGTCAGGTTCTCGAAGGTGTACATGTTGTCCTGAATGCGCAGGGTCAGGTCGGGGTCGAGCTTGTTCAGGCCCACAATGACCGACGCTTCCAGCTCGGTCTTGGTCAGATTCATGATCCGGGCCGCCGCCTTGACCCCACCAAAGCTCGAGGACTTGGTCGACGAGTTGTTGGAGAACTGCTTCTTCATGATGGCCTCGAGCTCACTCATGGCCGAGGGCTGCACTGTGTCCAGGCTGGCCACCCGCTGCATGATCTCGGGTCGGGCCTCGTCGGGCAAATAAGTCAGCACATCGGCCGCCACCTGGTGCTCGAGCACCGACAAGATGATGGCAATGACCTGTGGATGTTCGCCGTAAATCATGTCGGCAATCGAGCGAGGGTCCATCCAGGACAGAATGTCCAGTCCCTTGGTACTCTGGCCGGGCATGATGTGATTGAGCACCGATGCGGCCTTGTCATCGCCCAGCGCCCGCTTGAGCACCTTCTCCACATAGTCGGTCGTGCCCAGGCCCAGATTGGTCTGCTTCTTGATCGTCAGCACAAACTCGTCGAGCACCGCATTGACCGCCTCTTGCGACAAGTCAGCCACCGACACCATGGCGGCGCCCAGGGCCTGCACCTCCTTGGGATTGAGGTAACGGATGATCTCGGCGGCCTGCTGCTCGCCCAGCAGCAGCATCAGCACCGCCGCGCGCTGCGTCCCGCTCAGCTGGGACATCTCCTTGTCGAGCGCCAGTTGCAGCTCTTGCGCCTTGGCGTCTTTGACCTCTTCTGCCATGCCGATCTCCGTTGGTGGGGGCTGAAATCAGCCGCCCTTGATCATGTTCTTGAGCACGCTGGCCACCCGTGCCGAATCTTCGGCCACGATCATGCGCACCAGGGCCACCTTGTCGTCATAGGAGTTGGCCGTATCGAGCATCTCCATGGAAATCGTCGACTTCTTGGGCTTGAGCTTGGCCTTGAGCTGCTCCAGGGTCTCGCCCTCACCCAGCTGAATCGAGTTGATCTCGTCGGGCGTGAGCTCGCCATCGGGCAGCGGCTTGGCCAGGGCCAGCGCAGCAGCCTCCTGGGCCTCCTTCTCGCCGTTGATGGCATGCATGACCGCCGGGCGCACCACCAGCAGCAGGAAGGCCACAAAAGCCAGACCCAGCAAGCCGCTCTTGACACTGCTCATGATGCTTTCGTCCTTGTACCAGGCGATGCTGTAGTCAGGCTGAGACTCGGGCTCGAACTTGGCAGCCACCACCGTGACCACATCACCCCGGGCCTCGTTGTAGCCGACCACGCTGCGCACCAGATTTTGCATCCGCTCCAATTCCTCGGGCTTGTACGGATTGGGCTGGGGTTCGGGCGCCTCGCCCTTGTCATTCTTGGGCCCGACGATGGGCGCGCGCTCATTGATGACCACCGCCACCGTCAGGCGTTCAACTGTGCCGGTGGCGCTGCGAACATGGCGCACCGAACGATCGAGCTCAAAATTACGACTTTGCCGCTGCGACATCACATTGCGCTCGCCACCGGCCGGCGCGGTGCTGACGGCGCTGTTGGTGGTGGCCGCAGGTGCAGGCGGGGGAGTGTTGGACAGCGCGCCAGGCACGCCCATGGCGTCTTTGGCCGAATTGCGCTCCTCGGCCAGCACCTCAGAGCGGGTCTTGGGGCCTTTGTCGCGGTTGTCAAAGTTTTCAGTCGTCGTCTCGGACTGACTGAAGTCCAGGCTCAGATTGACCTGCGAACGCACATTGTTCTCGCCAGCAATGGGCGTGATCAGGTCGTTGACCCGCTGACGCAGCAGATCTTCCATCTTGCTCTTGTGCTCGGCCTGGGCCGAAGTCAGGCCCAGGGGCTTGAGTTCGGCCGACTCGGTAATGAGCTTGCCCTGGTTGTCGACGACCGACACATGTTCGGGCGTGAGCATCGGCACGCTCGAAGCGACCAAATTGACAATGGCCTGCACCTGCTGCGGCGTCATGATGCGGCCCGGATGGGGGGTGACCACCACAGAAGCTTTGGGGGGCGTGCGATCGCGCACAAAGGCCGACTGCTTGGGCATGGCCAGGTGGACCCGCGCGGTGTGCACGGCCTGAATGGCCATGATGCTGCGCGCCAGCTCCTGCTCCATGGCGGCCACATAGCGCACCTGCTCCATGAACTGGCTGGTGGTCATGGCCGACTGGTCCTTGAGCGACTCCAAACCGGTCGGTGCTGACTTGGGGATGCCCTTGGAAGCCAACAAAATGCGCGCTTCATGAAAGCGCTGGCTGGGCACGGTCACTTGGCCGGTATTGGGATCAAGGACAGGCTTGAAGTCGCCGGCCTTGAGGGCCTCCATGGCCGCTTGCGTGTCGGCCTCGCTCATGCCGGCCGTGATCGAACGGTAAGTCGGCGCGTTGATGGCCAGGTAAATGGCGGCAAACAGCATGATGATCACCGCCACGATCAAAAAGGGCAGCGCCTTCTTGACAGCCGGTTGATCGACCACCTGGCGCAGCGGCCCAAAAGGGCCGTCGGGCGCGAACAGGCGCCCCAGCGGCCCGGCGGGTGCAGGGGCGGCGCCGGCCGCCGGCAAGCCGGCCGATGTGGTGGTCAAGGCACCGGCGGTCGCCGATGCGGGCGCTCCCATGCCAGGCATGGGGGCAGTTGCGGTCGCAGAAGTGGCCATGGTCAGCAGTCTTTTGAACGTTCTTCAGTGGGAGGCGGTGCTCACACCGGCATATTCATGATTTCTTCGTAGGCCTTGAGCACCTTGTTGCGCACCTGCAAGGTGGCCTCAAAGCTCAGGGACGACTTTTGCATGGCCAGCACCACATCGGTCAGCGGTACGTCCTCGCCACGCTCGTAGGACTCGGCCATCGCACGCGACTTGGTCTGCGCGTCGTTGACCTGATTGAGCAGCGACTTGATGGACTCGCCAAAATCGGGCTTTTCAACCGCTGGCGTTTCAAGCGCCTGTATCCCACCGCTGGCCTGCGCCTGATGAGCACGCAGCGTGGCCAGCATGGACTGGATGTTCGCGTTCGAGGTGACTTTTTCAATCATGTCGTGCTCCCTGGATCAGGCATTGAGGGCCAGGCCGCTCTCGCGCAGCTTGGCAATCTTGTAGCGCAAGGTGCGCGGGCTGATGCCCAGCTTGCGGGCGGCGTCCATCCGGCTCAAGGTGCTTTGAATGGCAGCCAGGATCAAATGGTGCTCGTTGATCTGCACCGCCTGCTGCAGACTGGCCGACTCCAGCGAGCCGCTGCCAGCGATCGGAGCCCCATCGGCAGATACGGCGGGCAACGTCAGGGGCGATGCCGGAGCAAAGCCAGTGCCCTCGGAAGGACTGGTCATGAACGGCGAAGCAGGTGCCGCAGCGGCCACCGATTCCGACCGCGCGACCTGTGCCACCTGTGGTGCGGGCGTTGGCAACTCGGCCGGCTCATCGAACATCAAATGACCAGGCAAGATCACATCGCCAGGGCACAGCACCACTGCACGCAAGACCACGTTTTCGAGTTCACGCACATTGCCAGGCC
>JAXITB010000280.1:0-4369 GCA_034680305.1 Polaromonas sp.
CTCCGGCGGCGAAGTCGGCGCCAAGGCGGCCAGCCTGACCATCATGGTCGGCGCCACCGAAGCAGGCTTCGCACAGGTGCAACCGCTTTTTGCGCTGATGGGCAAGAACATCACCCATGTCGGCGGCATCGGAGACGGTCAGACCTGCAAGGTGGCCAACCAGATCATCGTGGCGCTCAACATCGAAGCGGTGGGCGAGGCCCTGCTGTTTGCGGCCAAGGCCGGTGCCGACCCGGCCAAGGTGCGGCAAGCCCTGATGGGCGGCTTTGCCGCCAGCCGCATTCTGGAAGTGCATGGCGAGCGCATGATCAAGCGCACCTTCAATCCCGGCTTTCGCATCGAGCTGCACCAAAAAGACCTCAAGCTCGCGCTCGAAGGCGCCAACGCGCTGGGCCTGTCGCTGCCGCACACCGCCAGCGCACTGCAGCTGATGAACAGCTGCGCCGCGCACGGCGGCGCCGCACTCGACCATTCCAGCCTGGTGCGCGCCCTGGAGATCGCCGCCAACTTTCAGGTCGCACAGGGCTGATGGGCGTGGCCGCCAAGCTGACCACTGAGCGCCCGTCAAAGGGGCATGGGGGCTGCAAAGGCCCCATCGCCGGCCTTGACCAAACAGCCAGGCCCACTCAGAAGCCCATCGCCGCGAGGGCGCGGCTCCCACACCCTCAGTTCAAGCCTTGTGAGATCTTAGGAGGCGCCACTCAGGACCCATGGTGGCTTTTGGGCGGGACCACCCAGGGTCAGTGCGGCTTGTGGGAAGCACCACCCAGGGGCCATCTGTGCTGTGGCAAACACCATCGAGCGCCCATGCGCGCTGTGGGAGACCGGCGCAGTCTGTGGGAGATCGGCGAGGTCTGTGGGAGCGCCGCCCTCGGCGCGAAGCGGCCTTGGCCAAACAGCCAAGCCCACTCAGAAGCCCATCGTGCGATGCGGCCTGGGCTCAGGAAGTGATCTGCCCATGACCCCCCGCGAACTTTTGCGCGCCATGTTTGACGCGGCCATTGCTTCGGCGCAGCCTGCGGCGGCGGTGCCGCCGCAGCTGCCCGACCCCGCATCGGTCAAGGGGCGCTTGGTGGTCATTGGCGCTGGCAAAGCATCGGCGGCCATGGCCCGGGCGGTGGAAGACCACTGGCGTGGCCCGAAGAGCCAGATCACCGGTCTGGTGGTCACCCGCTATGGCTACAGCGTGCCCTGCCAGCACATCGAGATCATCGAGGCCGCGCACCCGGTGCCCGACGCGGCCGGCTTGCGTGCGGCCGAGCGCATCGCGCAATTTGTCCAGGACCTGAGCGAAGACGATCTGGTGCTGTGCCTGATCTCCGGTGGTGGCTCGGCCCTGCTGCCAGCGCCGGCGGCCGGCCTGAGCTTGGCCGACAAGCAAGACATCAACGCGGCGCTGCTCAAAAGCGGCGCCTCCATTGGCGAGATGAACTGCGTGCGGCGGCACCTGTCGACGCTCAAGGGCGGGCGACTGGCCGCGCTGTGCCAGCCGGCGCAGGTGCTGACCCTGCTGATCTCCGACGTCCCCGGCGACCAATTGCCCGACATCGCTTCCGGGCCCACCGTGGCCGACGCCAGCACCTGCGCCGATGCGCTGGCCATCTTGGATCGCTACCGGATCACCGTGCCCGAGGCGGCGCGCCACTTGCTCGTCAGCGGTGCGGGCGAGACACTCAAGCCCGGCGATGCCCGACTGGCGCGCTGCGAGACACGCTTGGTGAGTTCACCGCAGATCGGGCTGGAGGCGGCCGCGCGGGTGGCCCGCGCAGCCGGCTACGGGGTGTGCATTCTGGGCGACAGCCTCGAAGGCGAGGCGCGTGAGGTCGGCCGCGTGCTGGCCGGGGTGGCCCTGCAAGTGGTGCGCCATGGCCAACCCCTGCCGGCGCCCTGCGTGCTGCTGTCGGGCGGCGAGACCACGGTGACGGTGCGCGGCCAAGGCCGTGGCGGGCGCAATGTGGAATGCTTGCTGGCGCTGGGTCTGGCCCTGAAGGGCCAGAGTGGCGTCTGGGCCCTGGCCGGCGACACCGACGGCGTTGACGGCATTGAAGAAGTGGCCGGCGCGATCATTGCGCCCGACACGCTGGCGCGGGCCCGCGCCATGAACCTGTCGGCCGCAGCGCGGCTGGACGACAACGACGGTCACGGTTTCTTCGGCGCGCTGGGCGACGCAGTCGTCACCGGGCCGACCCTGACCAACATCAACGACTTTCGCGCGATCTTGATCGAGCCAAGCTGAACCCCAAGGAGTCCCCATGGAACTGCCCATCAACCATTTCAAACGCGCCCTGCGCGAAGGCCGGCCCCAGATCGGTCTGTGGTCGCACCTGTGCAGCCCCATCAGCACCGAGATCCTGGGCCAGTGCGGCTTTGACTGGATCGTGCTGGACATGGAGCATTCGCCCAACGAACTGCCGCATATTCTGAGCCAGTTGCAGGCGCTCAAAGACAGCCCCACCATGCCCGTCGTGCGACCGCCCTGGAACGACATGGTGACCTTCAAGCGCCTGCTCGACGTTGGCGCCCAAACGCTGGTCGTGCCTTACGTCCAGAACGCCGAAGAAGCGCGCAATGCGGTGGCCTACACCCGCTACCCGCCGCACGGCGTGCGCGGCTATGCCGGCGCGCCGCGGGCCAGCGGCTACGGCCGCATCAAGGACTACGCCAAACGCTGCTCGGAAGAAATTTGCCTGCTGCTGCAAATTGAAACCGTCGAAGGCCTCAAGCATCTGGAAGAGATTGCAAACGTTGACGGCGTCGATGGCGTCTTCATCGGACCCGGCGACCTGTCGGCCGACATGGGCCACCTGGGCAACCCCAAGCACCCGGAGGTGGTGGCTGCGGTCGATGATGCCTTCCGCCGCATTCGCGCCTGCGGCAAGGCGCCCGGCATTCTGATCGGCGACGAAGCCCTGGCCAAGCACTTCATTGAAGTCGGCGGCCTGTTCGTGGCCGTCGGGGCCGACCAGAACTTGCTGCGCGACAGCGCCAGCGCCTTGGCCGGGCGCTTCAAAACCGCTTGAAGGGGGAGCCGCCCATGCTTGAGACACCCGCCACCGCTCTGCGCTTTTCGCGCCTGCTGCTCACCGGCGCGGCCGGCGGCCTGGGCCGTGAGTTGCGCCCGCGCCTCAAACGCTACTGCGACACTCTGCGTCTGAGCGACATCGCCGACATGGCGCCGGCGCAAGCCGGCGAAGAAGTCAGGCCCTGCGAACTCAAAGACGCCGATGCGGTGATGGCGCTGGTTGAAGGCGTACAGGCCATCGTGCACCTGGGCGGCGTGTCGACCGAGCAGCCCTGGGCGCCGATTCTGGCGGCCAACATCATGGGCGTGGTCAACCTCTATGAAGCGGCCCGCATCCACCAAGTCAAACGCGTCGTCTTTGCCAGCTCCAACCATGTGATGGGCTTTTACCGGCAGGACGAAGTGGTTGACGCCCGCTCCCTGCCGCGCCCCGACGGCTTTTACGGCCTGTCCAAGGCCTTTGGCGAAGACGTGGCGCAGATGTACTGGGACCGTTGGGGCATCGAGACGGTGAGCGTGCGCATCGGCTCGTCGTTCCCCGAGCCCAAGGACCGGCGCATGCTGTCGACCTGGCTGAGCTACGACGACCTCGAGCGCCTGGTGATGGCCGCCCTGAGCGCGCCGGTGGTGGGCCACAGCATCATCTACGGCACCTCCGACAACGGCAGCGGCTGGTACGACAACCGCCTGGCCCGGCACATCGGCTATCGGCCCCAAGACTCGTCCGACCGTTTTCGCGCGGCCGTCGAGGCGGCGCAGCCGGTGCTGGACCTGAGCGATGCGGCCGTCCTTCACCAAGGCGGCGGCTTCGTCAAGGCCACGCCACACGGCTGAATCGGCAGGCACCGGCAGCGGGGGCGACTTCCAGGGTCGCCACGCTGGCGCTGTAAAAGTTTGTGAGCCAGAATGGGGCGGCCCCACAAGAAAGGCGCGACCATGCTCCAACGACTCGATGCCCTGTTGCCCGTGCGCTACTGGACCCTGGCCCTCTGTGCGGCGCTGGCCGGCGCATCGCTGCTCAGCCTGCTGCTGTTTCGTGAAGGGTTCTGGCTCTTCGCCCTGAGCGGCCTGCTCACCCTGCGCGGCGTGATCGACCTGCGCCAGCCGCACCACGCCATCACCCGCAACTATCCGGTGATCGGTCACCTGCGCTTTTTGCTCGAATTCATTCGCCCCGAGATCCGGCAGTACTTCATTGAAAGCGACCGCGAGGCGGCGCCGTTTTCACGGGCGCAGCGCTCACTGATCTATCAACGGGCCAAAGGCGCGCCCGACAACCGGCCCTTCGGCACCCAGCTCGATGTCGGCCAGCACGGCTACGAGTGGATCAACCACTCGCTGCAGCCC
>JAXITB010000281.1:0-4355 GCA_034680305.1 Polaromonas sp.
ATGGCCTGGGCCTACTTCGAAAAAGCCGCCGCCGACCAGGTGGTGCATGCGGAACTGTTTTTCGACCCACAGACGCACACCAGCCGTGGCGTGTCCATGGAGACGGTGATCCTGGGCCTGTCGCGCGCCTGCCGCGATGCCCAGGCCCGGCTGGGCATCAGCGCCTCGCTCATCTTGTGCTTCTTGCGGCATCTGAGCGAAGCCGACGCGTTTGCCACCTTGGAGCAGGCCCTGCCTTGGCGCGAGCACTTCATCGGGGTGGGACTGGACTCGAGTGAGCTGGGACACCCGCCCGAAAAATTCGCCCAGGTGTTCAAGCGCTGCGGCGAGTTGGGCCTGCACCGGGTGGCCCATGCCGGCGAAGAAGGCCCGCCGGCCTACATCCATGCCGCGCTCGATGTGCTTGGGGCCGAGCGCATCGACCATGGCGTGCAGGCGGTAGGCGACGCGCTGCTGATGCAGCGACTGGCCCGCCAACGCGTGCCGCTGACGGTGTGCCCGCTGTCCAACGTCAAGCTCTGCGTCTACCCCGAGTTGCGGCAACACCGGCTCAAGACTCTGCTCGATGCCGGCATCGTGGCCACCATCAACTCCGACGACCCGGCCTATTTTGGCGGCTACATGAACGACAACTTCTTGCAGACCTTTGCCGCCCTGAATCTGCAGGCCGAGCAGGCCTACACGCTGGCGCGCAACAGTTTCGAGGCCAGCTTTGTCGACGCCTCGGTCAAAGCCGCGCTGATCGATCGGCTGGACGAATTCTTTATGGGCAGCGCGCATTGAAACAAGCCACAGTGGCGCTCTGGGTTGCGCACTCAGCGCGGGGTGAGGCATGAAGTTTTCGACCTGTCATGCCTTGACTCGAACCGGTCCAGGCACCATGCGCCCGCCAGCACCGTTGTGGCGCGCACTCAGGGACGTTCAAGGGCCGTTTCTCGCTTGAGCACGAATCACACCGCCACTGAAATGCAGCGCCGCCAGGCCCTGCAGATTGCCCGGACCGGCCTGATCTGTCTGGCGGTGGCCATGGGTTTGGGGCGCTTTGCCTTCACGCCGATCATGCCCATGATGCTGCACGACGGCCTGCTCGATCTGCCGCAGGCCAGTTGGCTGGCCAGCAGCAATTACCTGGGCTACCTGATCGGTGCACTGGCCTGCGCTTTGCAGCCCTGGTGGTGGTCGCGCCTGCGCAGTCGGCCGGCCACCGCCTTTGCGAACCTGATCCGCCTGGGGCTGATGGGCACCACGGTGCTGACCCTGGCGATGGTCATGCATCTGCCCACCAACTGGCCCTGGTTGCGATTTGGCGCGGGCCTGGCCAGTGCGCTGGTCTTCGTCTACACCTCAGGCTGGTGCCTGTCGCAACTGAGCCGGCTGGGCCGGCCGCAATGGGGCGGCGTGATCTATGCCGGACCGGGGGCCGGCATCGTCATCAGCGGGCTGGCCGTCAGCCCCATGGTGGCGCAGAACTGGCCCTCGAGCTGGGCCTGGCTGAGCATGGCGGCACTGGCGGCACTCGGCACCGTCTTGGCTTGGCCGGTGCTGGGCGGCGACCAAGCCGGCCGCGAGCGTCTGGGTGGGGTGGCGGCGGCCGACGCTTCGTCCGAGCGAGGCGCCCACGGCCTGACCGAGCAGGGCTTGACCGTGCTGGGCTATGGCCTGGCGGGCTTTGGCTACATCATCAGCGCCACCTTCTTGCCGGTGATTGCCCGGCAGTTTTTGCCCGGCTCGGTCTGGATCGACCTGTTCTGGCCCATGTTCGGCGCGGGCGTGGTCACCGGCGCCTTGCTGTCGACCCGCCTGCCCAATGCCCTGGACAGGCGCTGGCTGCTGTGCGGCGGCTATCTGATTCAGGCTGCCGGGCTGGGCCTGGGTCAGGCCAGTCCGAGCGTGCCGGGCTTTGTGCTGGGCAGCTTCCTGCTGGGCCTGCCCTTTACCGCCATGAGCTTTTTTGCGATGCAGGAGGCCCGCCGCTTGCGTGGCGGCACGGCCGCGGGCTTCATGGGGCTGCTGACCGCCACCTACGGGCTGGGTCAGGTGCTGGGCCCGCTGCTGGTGGCCCAGTTGCTCAAACACGCCGAGCCGGCACGCGGATTCGATCTGGCGCTGTGGGTGGCCACTGCGGCCTTATTGATCGGCGCCGTGGTGTTTGCGGTCCTGCCTAGGCGCTACCCACGCAAGCCAGTGGGATAAGCGCCGCATGGCATGATCCCCGGCATGAGCGCTGCCATGAACATCATCGAATTGCCCCTGTTTCCTCTGGATCTGGTGCTTTTCCCGCAGGGTCTGCTGCCGCTGCGGATCTTCGAGGTGCGCTACCTGGACATGATCAAGCGCTGCCACCAGAGCAGTACGCCCTTTGGCGTGGTCAGCCTGACCCAAGGCTCACAGGTGCAACAAGCCGGCAGTGCCCAGGAGCGCTTCAACCGGGTGGGCACGCTGGCGCGCATCATCGAATTGGACTGCCCGCAACCGGGGCTGCTGCACATCCGCTGCCAGGGCGAGCAAAGGTTTTCGGTCCAGCGCAGCGAAAAACTGCGCCACGGACTGTGGGTGGCCGACGCCGAGTTGTTGCCCAGCGATGCCGAGGTGACGGTGCCCGCAGACCTGCAACCCACGGTGCAAATGCTGCGCAAGGTGCTGCAGCAACTGCAGGACAAGGACGTGGCGGCCGACCAGATGCCGATGCGCCCGCCTTACAGCTTTGACGACTGCGCCTGGGTGGCCAACCGTTGGTGCGAACTGCTGCCGCTGCCGGTCGAAATGAAGCAGCAACTCATGACGCTGGACAACCCGCTGGTTCGGCTGGAACTGGTGGGCGACTTGCTCGAGCGCAGCGGCTGGGCTTGAGCCTTAAAATCCCGGGTTTGGCCTGAACGGCCCTACCCTGGCCGGCGCAGATGCGCCGACTCTCCGACCCGAACCCCCTGGCACGCCCTCAGGCGTGCCGCCCGGCCCCATGTCCACTCCAGAACACAGCCCCCACGCCGCCGACGACAACCAGCTCATGGCCGAGCGCCGCGACAAGCTCGCCGCGCTGCGCCAGCAGGGCATCGCCTTTCCCAACGACGTCAAACCCGAGCATCGCGCGGCCGAGCTGTTTGCCCTGTATGACGGGCTGAGCAAGGAAGAGTTGCAGGAAAAGGCCATCGAGGTCAGCGTGGCCGGCCGCATGATGCTCAAGCGGGTGATGGGCAAAGCCAGCTTTGCCACCTTGCAGGATGCCTCACTGGGCACCTCGGGCGGCCGCCTCCAGATCTATGTCAGTAATGACGGTGTGGGCGAGGGCACCCACGAGGCCTTCAAACACTGGGATCTGGGCGACATCGTTGCCGCCGCCGGTACCCTGTTCAAGACCAAGACGGGCGAGTTGTCGGTGCACGCCCGCAGCGTGCGTCTGGTCACCAAGAGCCTACGCCCCCTGCCCGACAAGTTTCACGGGGTGGCCGACCAGGAAGTCAAATACCGCCAGCGCTATGTGGACCTGATCACCGACGAAAAGGCACGCCATCGCTTTATGGCCCGCAGCCGGGCCGTCAGCGGCATGCGCCAGTTCATGGTCGAGCACGACTTTCTGGAGGTCGAAACACCGATGCTCCACCCGATCCCCGGTGGGGCCAATGCCAAGCCCTTCATCACCCACCACAATGCGCTGGACCAGGAGATGTACCTGCGCATCGCGCCCGAGCTCTACCTCAAGCGCCTGATCGTCGGCGGCTTTGAAAAGGTCTTCGAGATCAACCGCAGCTACCGCAACGAAGGCATCAGCGTGCGGCATAACCCCGAGTTCACCATGATGGAGTTCTACGCCGCCTGGTGGAACTACCGCGACCTGATGGACTTCACCGAGCAACTCATTCGCGATGCGGCCCTCAAGGCCTGCGGCAGCCTGCAACTGAGCTATGCCGGCAAGCCGGTGGACTTGGCGCCCGCCTTCGAGCGCCTGACGATTCGAGAGGCCATCGTCAAGCACACGCCTGCCGGCGCGCAGGTCGACGACGCGCCCTGGCTGATCGAGGCCCTGAAAAAGCTCGGCCTGAGCGAAGACAAGGACCGTCTGAGCAGCCGTTCGCTGGCCAGCTTGCAGGTGCTGTACTTTGAAGAGACCGTGGAAGAAAAGCTCTGGCAGCCGACCTTCATCATGGAGCACCCGACCGAAATCTCGCCACTGGCGCGGGCCAACGACCAGCGCCCTGAAGTGACCGAGCGCTTTGAGCTCTACATCACTGGCCGCGAATTCGGCAACGGGTTTTCCGAGCTCAACGACGCGCAGGAGCAAGCAGCGCGCTTTCATGCCCAGGCGGCGGCCAAGGACGCGGGCGACGATGAGGCCATGTTTTTCGACGCCGACTTTG
>JAXITB010000282.1:0-4352 GCA_034680305.1 Polaromonas sp.
GCTGAACATGCGCCTGTCTGAACCGCGACTGGTGATCGACATCACGGGCCTGAAGGCGCTGCGCGGCATCAGGATTGACGGCCAGCGGCTGCACATCGGCGCGCTGGTCACCCACACCGAAATCGAAAACAGCCCGCTGGTGGCGCAACATGCACCCATGCTGGCTCAGGACGCGCCGCACATTGCTCATCGCGCCATTCGAAACTCGGGCACCTGGGGCGGCTCGCTGGCCTATGGTGACCCGGCGGCCGAGTGGCCCTGCTGCCTGTGCGCGCTCGATGGCACCGTCCACCTCCAAGGCCCGGCTGGCGCCAGACAGATCAGCGCCACCGATTTCTTTCAGGATCTCTACACCACGGCCCTCGAGCCAAGCGAGATCGTCATCGGCGCAGATCTGCCTCTGGCCACCGCCACCGATTGGTACGGCTTTGATGAACTGGCACGCCGGCACGGAGACTATGCCGTCGCCGGCCTGGCGGTGGCCGCGAGCTTCAAGGGCATGGTGGCGCAGAAGGTGAGCCTGAGCTTCCTGGGCATCGGGGCCATTCCCGTGCGTGCGCGGCGCACCGAGGCCGTTCTGGCAGGCAAGACGCTCGATGAGGCCACCGTCGAGATCGCGGTGGCTTCCTTGAAGGCTGAACTCGCCCCCTTGCCCGACCTGACCCACGCACCAGCGACCAAGCGGCACCTGGCTACCGTGCTGGCGCGCCGCCTGCTGACCGCGGCGCATGCCAGCCGCAGCGCCATCACAGCCTGACACCGGAGACTCCCATGACAGAACTTCACAGCCTCCAAATCGAGGTCAATGGCCAAAAACAAATGCGCAGCGTCCAGCCGCGCCAGCACCTGGTCGATTTCATCCGCAACGACCTCGGCCTGAAGGGCTCGCACCTGGGGTGCGCGCACGGCGTGTGCGGCGCTTGCACGGTGGAGGTCGACGGCCGCATCGTGCGTGGCTGCCTGACCTTGGCCGTCCAGGCTCAGGGGTGCAAGGTACGCACCATTGAGGGCCTGTCAGACGACGGCGACGTGCGCGACCTGCAAGAGGCCTTCATCCGGCACAACGCGCTGCAATGCGGCTTTTGCACCCCAGGGATGGTGATGGCCGCCAAGGAACTGCTGCAAGCCCGGCCCGATGCCACACGCGCCGAGGTGCGCGAATGGATGAGCGGCAACTACTGTCGCTGCACCGGCTATCACGCCATCGTCGATGCGATTTGCGAAACCCTGGCTGCACGCGCCCAAACGGGTACTGGCCAGCCGACCGATCAGGTGAACGCATGAATACACAGACTCTGAACCCGTCGCTGGCCCATGGTGGACCTGAGGTCGAGGAACGGCCCCGCGTAGACCAAACGGACAAGCCTTTGCATGAGCTGACCGAGGACCCACGCTACATCGGCCGCAGCGTCGAGCGCCCGAGCGCGCGCAAGCTGGTGCAGGGCCAGGGCACTTACATCGACGACATCGAACTGCCGCGCATGGCGCATGTGGTGTACTGGCGCAGTCCGGTGGCGCACTGCCGAATCACGCGCATCGACGCGCAAGCCTCGCGGGGCATGCCCGGCGTGATCCTGGTGGCCGATGGCCACGATCTGGCCAAAATCTGCAAACCCTGGGTCGCCGTGCTCGGTCACCTGGCCGGCATGAAGTCGGCGCCGCAATACCCGCTGGCCCTCGACCGCGCTTGCTGGCAGGGCGAGCCGGTGGTGGCCATCGTGGCCGAAACCCGCGAACAGGCCGAAGATGCGCTGCAATTGCTGCACGTCGAGTTCGAGCAACTCCCGCCAGTCGTGGACATGGAGACCGCGCTGGACGCGGCCACACCGCTGATTCACCCGGAGTTGGGTGACAACCTGTGCTTCACGCGCAGTCTGGATGTGGGCTCGGTGGACGAGGCCTTTGCCAAAGCCGATGCGGTGGTGGAAACCACCTTCGAGTTTGGCCGCCACACGGGCGTGACGCTGGAGCCACGCTGCCAGATCGCCGAATGGAACGCAGCCGACCAAAAGCTCACCGTCTACCACTCGTTTCAAGCCCCGCACATGATGCAGGACCTGTACGCGCGCCAGTTTGACCTGCCTGAATCGAGTGTGCGGGTGGTGTGCAAGGAGGTCGGCGGTTCATTCGGCATCAAGGTGCACGCCTATCCGGACGACTTCGCCACGGTGGCGCTGTCAATCATGTGCCGACGACCGGTCAAGTTTGTGGCCGACCGCATCGAAAGCTTCGTCAGCGACATCCATGCCCGGCACCATCGCGTCAAGGCGCGTCTTGCAGCCAGTAAGTCCGGAGAGATCCTGGCTTTCGAGATGGACGATCTGACCGGCATCGGCCCGTATTCCATGTTCCCGCGCACCAGCGCCATTGAGGGCAATCAGGTGGTCAACCTGGTGGGGGGGCCCTACAAGCACAAGAACTACCGGGCGCACCTGAAAGTGGTGTTCCAGAACAAGACGCCGACTTGCCAGTACCGTGGCGTGGGGCACCCGATCGCCTGCGCCGTCACCGAGGGCCTGGTGGACTTGGCCGCGCGCGCCATCGGAATGGATCCGCTGGAGTTGCGCAAGAAGAACGTCATCCCGGACGATGCCTACCCGGCCACCGGAGCCAGCGGCATCAAACTCGAAGTTCTCAGCCACGAGGCCTGCTTGCGCAAGATCGAACAGCTGATGGACTACCCGAAGATCAAGGCCGAGATCGCCGAACTTCGCCAGCAAGGCATCTACCGTGGCGTCGGCTTTGCGACCTTGATCGAGCTGACCAACCCCAGCGCTGCCTTCTATGGCGTGGGCGGCGCCCGCATTGCCTCGCAGGACGGCTGCACCATGCGCCTGGACCCGTCTGGGGCGATCAGCGTGAGCGTGAGCGTCGGCGAGCAAGGCCAAGGCAACGATGGCATCTACCGTCAGATCGCCGCGGATGCGGTGGGCATCGACCTGGACAAGGTGCGACTGGTTCTGTCGGACACCGACGTCACGCCCTACGGAGGCGGCACCTGGGCTTCACGCGGCGCGGGCGTGGGCGGTGAGGCCGTGCTGCTGGCAGGGCAGGCGTTGCGGGCCAACCTGCTCAAGGTGGCGGCCGTCATCCTCAAGCGCGACGCGGCCGGGCTGGCCGTTCGACGCGGCCAAGTGGTCGACGCAGGCACACTCGAGCCGGTTCTGCCCTTGGCCGAACTGGGCCGCATTGCCTACTTCCGCTCGGACACGCTGCCCAATGATTTCACGCCAGAGCTGATGGTCACGCGCCATTACGCCCAGCGCGACTACCCCTTCATCTTCACCAACGGCGTGCAAGCCTCCTATGTGGAGGTCGATCCCGACACCGGTTTTGTCAAACTGCTCAAGCACTGGGCGGTGGAAGACTGTGGCCGAGTGCTCAACCCCAAGCTGGTCGACGAACAGATCCGCGGCGCGATCGTGCAGGGCATCGGCGGCGCCCTGTTCGAGGAGTGCCTCTATGACGACGAAGGCCTGATGCGCAATGCCAGCATGGCCGACTACCTGGTCCCCATGAGCGGCGAGATGCCCGACATCGAAGTGGCCCATGTGCAGACACCGACACGCAGCAGCCAATTGGGCGCCAAGGGCGCGGGCGAGGCCGGCACGGCCGGCGCGCCGGCGGCGGTGATGAACGCCATCAACGACGCTCTGGCGCCTTTGAACGCACAGGTTTGGAGCCAGCCCATCACGCCCGAAAAGGTGTTGCGCTCACTTGGCCGGGTCTCCTAAAGCCCGACTGGGCAGCCCGGCAGCATCTCTTGGGTGCTTGGCAGTTCAGGCCACAGAGCACCTGAACTGCCGAGCTGGCGCGGCTCTGAGGTGGCCCACCGGTAAACCCGATGCGTGCAGATTCGCTGCCCGGCTGTGCCAGGTCAGCACGTGCTGATCTGAGCATGCCGAACTGGCCGAGTTTGCTACAATTTACGGTTTCGACCGGCTTGGGACAAGCGGGTTTTCGGGGTGTAGCTTAGCCTGGTAGAGCGCTACGTTCGGGACGTAGAGGCCGGAGGTTCGAATCCTCTCACCCCGACCAAGATTCATCCATTGGAGCCCGCTGATCTGGCAAGGTCGGTGGGTTTTTTCGTTTCAGGGAGCATCCAGTCACTGCCTACGGGGTGCCCCTGCACTGGCGCCACTCACCGCCCACTTGTTTGGATGCACATGTATCAAAGTCTTCGGTTTGCTGCCTGGGATGGCGACTCTGTCAGTCGGGCACTGGACCGACCAGCGGTGTTCTTTGGGCAGGCACGATAACTGTTTGACGGCTCGAGAATGAGCTTGGAGCTGTCGCCACGCCACGCCTATTGAGGCAAGGCCTCCCGAAGGCACCCCCGCAGCAGCGCAACA
>JAXITB010000283.1:0-4329 GCA_034680305.1 Polaromonas sp.
CCGGCTGACCAGGCCAGCCCGCTCGGCTTCGGCCGCGTCCATCATGCGCCCGGTCAGGGCCAGGTCCATGGCCTTGGCCTTGCCCCCAGCCCGCGGCAGGCGCTGGGTGCCGCCGGCGCCTGGGATGATGCCCAGCTTGATCTCGGGCTGACCGAATTTGGCGTTGTCGGCGGCAATGATGAAGTCGCACATCATGGCCAGTTCGCAGCCGCCGCCCAGGGCAAAACCGCTGACGGCAGCGATCACCGGCTTGCGAACCTGGCCCATTTTTTCCCAGTTGCGGCTGATGAAATTGCGGCCGTAGGCTTGGGCAAAGGTCATGGTGGCCATGGCGCCAATGTCAGCGCCGGCGGCGAAAGCTTTCTCGCTGCCAGTCAGGATGATGCAGCCAATGCCGTCGTCGGCATCGAAGGCGTGCAGCGCCGCGCCGAGCTCGTCCATGAGCTGGTCATTGAGGGCGTTGAGCTGCTTGGGGCGGTGGAGCCGAACGATGCCGACCTGCTGGCCTTCGGGCCCCTCGGTGCTGATTTGGATGGTTTCGTATGGGGTGCTCATGGTCTGGCCTTTGTGGTCGAAAGTGGCGGATCGGAAGGGGGTATTTTCGGTCGATGCGACTCAGTGTCCGTCTGCGCTGTCGCCTGCGAGCCAGCGATCGAGCATGGCCCCGTCTTGCACCGCCAGTCGCCAGGTGCTGCCCGGCTGAGGGATGCGCATTGGCAGGCGCAGCAGTCGGTCGTCGCGGGAAACCAGGGCGGTGATCTTGTCGCCCGCCCGGGCATACAGCGCCAGGTCGTCGAGCTTATGCAGCCGCCAGGCGCCGGCGCGTCCCTGCTCGACGCCCAGCCATTCATCGCCCGCGCTCAGGCCGGCCGCATGGGCCGCACCGCCATGCAGCACGGTCTTGACCTTCAGCCCCTGGCTCTCATCGACCCGCAGCCCCAGGCGCTGGGCCCAGACATCGGGCTCGTCGAGCACCGCCACGCCATGGGCTTGCAGCAGTTCCTTGAGCGGCAAATCCTGCGTGCCGTGCACCCAGCGCTTGATTTCGCCCTGAAAGTCACGTCCGCTGCTGGCCTGCAACTGGGCCAGCAGATCGTCCTGGCTCATGGGCCCACCCTGGCAGCGTTGCCACAGGCCGCGCATGACCTCATCAAGGCTGCTGGGTTGGGCCCCCGCGCGCAGCGACAGGTCCAGGCACAAGGCCACCAGCGCCCCCTTGGTGTAGTAGCTCACCGTCGCATTGGGGGTGTTTTCATGCTGCCGGTAGTATTTGACCCAGGCGTCCATGCTGGCCTGCGCCACCGACTGCACCTTGCGTCCCGGCGTTTGCAGCACCTGGTTGATGGTCTTGCCCAGCAGTTTGAGATAGCCGGCGTTGTCCAGCAGGCCGCAGCGGCGCAGCAGCAGGTCGTCGTAGTAGCTGGTGAAGCCCTCGAAGAACCACAGCAGGTCGCTGTAGTTCTCGCGGCTGTAGTCGTAGCGCGTGAAGGCCTGCGGACGCAAGCGTTTGACATTCCAGGTGTGGAAATACTCATGGCTGATCAGGCCGCGCAAGGTGGTGTAGCCCTCACTGACCTGGGCCGAGCCCAGCATGGGCAGGTCCTTGCGACCGCAGATCAAGGCGGTCGACTGGCGATGCTCCAGCCCGCCATAGCCCTGGCTAACCACATGCAGCATGAACACATAGTGCTTGAACGGCGGCTTGGCCGCCCCGTGCCAGAAGCGAATCTGGGCCTCACAGATCTTTTGTGTGTCGGCCAACAGGCGCTGGCCATCAAATGTCGGCGGCGCGCCGCTGACCACCAGACGGTGGTTCACACCGCGCGCCTTGAACTGCCCGCTCCACAGCAGGCCGAAGGTCACCGGTGAGTCAGCCAACTCATCGTAGTTGTCGGCCAGGTAGCGACCGAAGCCGCGTTTGTCGGTCTTCTGGGGCGCCAAGGCGGTGGCCAGTGTCCACTTGGGTTGACCTGGGGGCGCGGCAATCTCCAGCACCAGGGGCGAGTCGTCCTGGCCATGCACGCGCAGGCACAGGCTGGTGGCATTGAAGAACCCTCGCTCATGTCCGAGCATGGCCGTGCGCACCGACGGGTCGTTGGCGTAGACCTCGTAGCTCAGGGTCAGCGGCTGGTCGGGCCGGCTGTCCAGGCGCCAGCTGCATTTGTCCAGTTGCTGTGCAGTCAGGCGCCGGCGGCCCTGCCTGGCCTCAAGCCTTTGCAGCTGGCCAGAAAACTCGCGCACCATGTAGCTGCCAGGAATCCAGACCGGCAGGCTCACCTCTTGCTGGGGCGCCGGCTGCGCCAGCGTGAGCGTCACCCGAAACAGGTGCGCCTTGAGGTCGGCGATTTCGATGCGGTAGACAGGAGCGCTTTGGGTTGAGGTGGGCATGGCGTGAGGATAGCCGGGCGCAGGCCGGTGTTGCGGCGGGTCTGCTCGTCTTCGGACCAGTCTGGCGCTGGGGCTTTAAGGCGTCTGGGTTTCGGTCAGGAATTTTTCGACCTGGGCCGAATTGATGGCACCAGGCACCCGGTTGCCGTTGGCAAACACCAGCGTGGGCGTGCCGGTGATGCGCATCTTGCGCGCGAATTCCACATTGCGCGTCAGCGCGCTGCTGTCGCAGCCGGGGGCGGCCGCTGGCACGGCTTTGTCGGCCACCATCAGGTCGGTCCAGGCGCGGACCTTGTCTTTGGCACACCAGACATTGCGCGACTGCTCGGTCGATTCGGCCCCCAGGATGGGCATGAGAAACAGATGGATCGTGACGTCGTTGACCTTTTGTAGATCGCGCTCGAAGCGCTTGCAGTAACCGCAGTTGGGGTCTTCAAACACGGCCAGCTTGCGCTTGCCGTTACCGCGCACGATGGTGATGGCGTCTTTGATCGGCAGGCTGTCGAAGGCGATGGCATTGAGCTTGTCCAGGCGTTCTTGCGTCAGGTCGCGGCGCGTGCGGGTGTCGACCAACTGGCCCTGGATCAGGTGGCTGCCATCGGCGTCGGTGTAGATGATCTCGCTGCCCATGCGCACCTCAAAGAGGCCGGCCATGGGCGTGCGCCGGACCTCGTCGATCTTGGGCAGGCCGGGCAGGCGGTCATTGAGGTTCTTGCGGATCGCCGCCTCTTGCGCCGCTGTCTGTGCGGGCGCCAGGGTGGGCAGGCCCGCCAGGCCCAGTAGGGCGGCGCAGATCAGTGCTCGCCAGTGGCTGCGGCTCGGTTGCTTGGGTTTGGCTGCTTGGGCAGACGAGTTCATGCGCATCTCCGGGCCATCAGCCCATGGCCCGGCGGGTCAGCCAGGATTTGATGAAAGATTGACCGCCCACGGCGCTCATGCCCCAGTTTCTCAGGGCTTGCCAGCGGGCGTCGGTGTGTGAAAACAGGCCTTGCAGGCCATCGGTCACCAGGCCCATGGCCAAGACCTCGGCCTTGCGCGCCCGCTCGTAGCGGCGCAGTAGGCGCAGGTCGCCAGGTGAGCGCCAGTATTCCCGCTCGCCGACCACGCGCGCCAACTCGGCCGCATCGGCCAGGCCCAAATTCAGGCCCTGCCCGGCCAGCGGGTGTAACGTGTGCGCCGCATCGCCAGCCAGGGCCCAGCCGGGAGCGACCCAACGGTCTGCCCGCGCCAGTTGCAGCGGCCAGGCCATGACCGGACTGCTCAGCTCGAGCTGGCCCACCTGCGCGCCGGCCGCCGCTTGCAGGGCCTGCGTGAATTCGTCGCCGGGCAGGGCCAGGAGCTGATCGGCCCGCGCCAGCGGCACTGACCACACCAGTGCCAGTTCATGACCGTTCTGGCCGCCCATCGGCAGTAGGGCCAAGATGCCAGCGTCTTGAAACCACTGGCGTGCCACCCCGCCGTGCGGCAGGGTGCTGTGCAGCCGCGCCGCCAAGGCTTTTTGGGCATAGGGCTTGGCCTGCCACTGGATGCCCAATTCGCGCCGGCTGCTACTGTCGCGGCCTTCGCAGACCACCGTCAGGGCGGCCTGGGGCGCCGGCCCCGGCTCCAGCATGCTCACCTCGGGTGCAAATCGCAGGGCCTGGGCCAGCGTGTCCTCCAGGGCGGTGGCGGCCACCAGCCAGGCCAGTTCGCCCGTGCCTGCTGGCGGCTCAAAGGCCATGAACCCGCCTTCGTCGCCCCAGACCTGCATGCCCGTGACCGGCGTCACCTCTGAGGCTTGCGGCCAGACCCTGAGCCGCTCGAGCAATTGGCGCGAGGCCTGGTTCAGCGCGTAGGCCCGCACATCTTGGGGCGTCGCAGCCCCGCCGCCGCGCTGGATCGCTACTTTCAGGCGCTCACGCGCCAGCAGCAAGGCCAAGCTGCGACCGACGATGCCGTCGC
>JAXITB010000284.1:0-4300 GCA_034680305.1 Polaromonas sp.
GGCAACGACACGGTGTATGGCGGTGAAGGCAATGACACCATCGTGCTTGAGCGCGGCCAGGAACTCAGTGGCCGCTACCTGATGGTACGAAAGAACGCGGGTACGGCCGACTTTCTCTCGCTGGCAGAGTTGCAGGCCTGGGTGGGGCAGACCAATGTGGCGCACAACAGAGAGGTGATCAGTTCCGGCACTTTCCAGGACACCAACGCAAAGCATGGCGCAGCGAACCTCGTCGATGGCAAGACCGGCGGGAGTATGCAAACCGACGGCATTTATTCTTCGTCCAACAATGGCGGGGGCTGGATCCAAGTCGATCTGGGCAGTTCCATGCGACTCGATCAGATCAAGCTGTTCGGGCGAACTGACGGGTCTGCTTGGCAAAGTGGCGACTATACGGTTTATCTGAGCGACCAAGATTTGAGCGGCAAGACGACCGAACAGATCGAGTCCATTTTCGGTTTGGTCAAAAGCCGCTATGTGGGGGCGGCAGGCAATGTCACCATCACCCGAAACACCTTGCTTGAAAACCAGACCACTAAGGAGATCGACGGTGGTGATGGCAACGACACGGTGGACTACCAAAGGACGGTGGTATTCGACGGTCAAGGCATTGCGGCCGACTTGTCGACGGCCAGCAATCAAACGGTCAGGACAGGTCGTAAAGCCGATGGCACATTCGATGCAGTCAGCGTGACGGACAGCCTCAAGAACGTGGAGAACCTGGGCGCCACCAATGGCAGTGACCGAATCATTGGCAGCCAAGAGGCTAACCGGATCTGGGGCTATGGGGGCGATGACTACATCGAAGGCCGTGGTGGTGATGACGTCATCATGACCGGCACCGGCAACGACACGGTGTATGGCGGTGAAGGCAATGACACGGTGATTGTTCAGCGCGGCACCGTGTTGACTGGCCGTTATGTGATGGTTCGAAAGAATGCTGGCGTGGAGGACGTCTTGACGCTGGCCGAGTTGGAGGCATGGAGTGGCGGCAAAAATGTGGCGCAAAACAAGACTGTGCTCAGTTCTGGTTCTTTGAATGAGACATCCCATGATGAGAAAAATCTGGTTGATGGCAAGACGGGCGGAAAGATGTCACAGGACAACATCTTTACTTCTTCGATTGATTTATTGAGTTACGTTGCGAGTTACAGTGATCTGATAAAGGTCATTGGCGTCAACCCTGATGCGGCCAAGCAGCATTATATTGAATATGGCTCCAAAGAGGGGCGGACCATAAAATTTGACGCATTGAGTTATATTGCTAGTCATTCTGATTTAATCAGGGCGTTCGGCGCTAATGCAGATGCTGGTAAAATGCACTTTATTTATTACGGACACAAAGAAGGTCGCAAAACTAAATTTAATGCCAAGCAGTATTTGCTCAATTATGCGGATCTACAAAAAGCATTTGGTTCTGATCTTGAAGCTGCTAAGCGGCACTATATTCAGCATGGATACAGCGAGGGTAGAACCGATGTTGCCTTGAGTTCTAACGGTTCTGTTGCCAAGATAGATTGGCAGCAGAGCTTGCCGACCAGTTGGGTTCAGGTGGACCTGGGCAGTCCCATGACTTTGGATCAAATCAAGTTGTTCGGACGTACCGGCGAGGCACTTTCTCAGAACGGCAATTACACCGTTTATTTGAGCGATCACGACATGAGCAAGATGTCGAGCGATGCGATTGAGAAGTTGCCCGGGGTGATCAAGAGTCGCCATGAGGGTCAGGTTGGCCAGGTCACCATCAACGCTGACTCCCTGCTTTATGACGGGACCCGAAAAATTATCGATGCAGGAGATGACAACGATACGGTGGATTACCAAAAAACAGCAGTTTTCAACGGCGCTGGCATTGAGGCCAATTTGTTCGATGTTGGAAACCAGGCGGTCAAGACTGAGCGTTTGGCGAACGGGACGTTTGGCTGGGCCAGCGTGACGGACAGCCTCAAGAACGTGGAGAACCTGGGCGCTACCAATGGCACTGACAAAGTCATCGGCAGCGATGTCGCCAACAGGATTTGGGCCTACGAAGGCGATGACTACATTGACGGTCGCGGTGGCAATGACATCATTGTGACGGGCGGAGGCCAGGATACGGTGTTTGGTGGTGACGGCGATGACGCCATTTATGCGGACCACGTCACGCAATCGCTTGCTTTGGCCGGCCCTGCGAAAGAGCTGGGTAGCAACTTCGTGTCGATGGGTGCCAACACACGGCTGGCTGATCTGATCTTCGACGAAGATGGCGCCGGGGTAATCCTTGGCAGCCGCTTGGTCGCTGCCCCGGTCCAGGCGATCCTTTCCAGATTCCGCCGCCAGGCCGATGGCCAGGTCTCGTATTGGGCCCAAACGGTCGAGGGCGATAAGACCAAAGCGGTCAAGGTTTCGATGCGCGATACGGCCTCCGGGGTCGAGGCCAGGATCAGCGCTGCGGCCTATGTGGCGGGCGATGTGTCGCGCAAAGACTTTGATTGGGATGGCAGTGCTGCCATCCCTATGCCGGTCACTAACGGTGCAACCGCGGATTTCGGCTACGTCCGCGTGCAATTGCGCACCAGCATCTATGGCGGGGCCAAAACCATCAACGGCGGCAGTGGGGTCGACTTTGTCAGCTATCGCCACAACGCCGAGTCCAACAGCAGGCGCCGCGACACCGGGATTGGCGTCGACCTGACTTCGGGCAAGGTTTCGACCTGGCGCTACAACGATGGCTCATTGAATTCGCTCAGCGTGCAGGACACCCTCACGAACATCGAAAACGTGGGGGGAACCCAATTCAACGACTCGATGCGGGGCGATTCAGGAAGCAACATCCTGCTCGGCTATGAGGGGTCTGATGTGCTCAATGGCGTGGGCGGCAACGACACTTTGGTCGGCGGTGCTGGCGCCGACACCTACCAGCTCGATGCCCAATGGGGTCAGGACGTGATCTCCGAGGAGGCCCAGTCTTCCAGTGACCAGGACCGCGTTGTCTTGGGCAGCGGGGTATCCTATGCCGACCTCTGGTTCAGCAAGCAGGGTGACAGTTTGGTCATGAGTCAATTGAGCTCCTCCAACCAACTGACGGTGGTCGATTGGTACAGCACCGACGCCAGCAAGAAGGCCCAAGTTGAGGAGTTTCGCGCCACCCTCAACGGGCAAATTTACGTGGCGACTCTGGCCCGGGTGGAGTCCCTGGTCAATACCTTGTCTGCTTACACCCGACCCGTGACGATCCTTGGGAACAGCGCACTGACGTCAACCCACAGGAACAGCGCACTGACGTCAACCCAGAAAGCCGCCATCAATGCGGCAATAAATCAGGCTTGGCAGTTGGCTGCCTGATGACCCAGCGCCGGTGGGCTTGGCCCACCGGAGGCATATCGGGTTGGGGTCTCAAGCAACGCGGCCAGCGCTGGGTGGCGCGTCAGCCATGAATCGCCCCGTCGCGCCCGCGCACTGGCCGGCCTGCGCGCAGGGCATCTGGCACAGCTCGCGCTGATTGGGCGTGCAGGCTCGGTTGAAGGTGACCACATGGTCGACCTGTGCGCGGATGCCGATCCATTCGCCCAGGGTGTGGTCGTGGTGGCTGGGCACATGGGCCATGAGGGTGTGTCCGCTGGCCAGGCGCAGGGTATAGAGGAATTCCGAGCCGCGAAAGGCCTTGCGGATGATCTCGGCTTTGACCGGCGCGTCGTCGTCGTGCACGATGTCGTCGGCGCGCAGCAGCACGTCGCACTGGCCGCCCTCGAACGCGCCGGGCAGCGGGCATTCAGCCACATCGCTCAGGGGCCCGACGGGTGTATCGACCACGATCTGGCCACCGACCTCATGCAGTGTGGCCGGCGTGAAGACGCCGTGGCCGATGAAGTCGGCCACGAAGCGGGTGGCGGGGCGGTGATAGAGGCTGTAGGCGTCGTCCCATTGGTGCAGCCGGCCTTCGTGCATCACGCCGATGACATCGCCAATGGCAAAGGCCTCGAGCTGGTCGTGTGTGACAAACAGCGCGGTGGCTCCGGCTGCCTTCAAGATGGCGCGCAGCTCGTGCGCCAAGCGCTCGCGCAACTCGATGTCGAGGTTGGAAAATGGCTCGTCGAGCAGCAGCAGCCTTGGCTGTGGCGCCAGCGCCCGGGCCAGGGCCACACGCTGCTGCTGGCCGCCCGACAGTTCATGGGGGTAGAGCTCGGCCGCGGCGCTCAGGCCCACCAGCGTCAGCATTTCGGCCACCCGCGCCTGCCGCTGCGATTTAGGAAGGGTCTGCAAACCAAAGGCAATGTTGCCGGCCACGCTCAGGTGCGGGAACAGCGCATAGTCCTGAAAC
>JAXITB010000285.1:0-4289 GCA_034680305.1 Polaromonas sp.
GCCAAATCAGCCGCTGCATCGCGCCGGGGGCGGCGCTCCCACACCCTCAATCACAGGCCTGGGTAAAGATTCTGTAGGAGCCGCGCTCTCGCGGCGATGTTTGCTGGTTCTCAAGACCCAGGTGGTCTGAATTGGCGCTTTCAGTGCATCAGGCCATCGACGCTGGGGCCACTTTGTGAAGCAGTGCCTCGCCGGTTTGGATGCGCCGGGTGTTTTCGATCGCCACGGCGATGGCCCGCTGGAACATGTCTTGGGTCAGCCAAGCCATGTGGGGCGTGCAAATGGTGTCGTTGCGCTGCAACAGCCGGTGGCCTTGACCGATCGGTTCGCTCGCGAAGACGTCCAAACCAGCCACCGATACCTGGCCCGAGTCGAGTGCTTTGCAAAGTGCCTCTTCGTCAATGAGCTCGCCACGCGCCGTGTTGATCAACACCGCGCCCGGCTTGATTTGACTGAGCCGTTGGCCGTTGATCAGCTCCCGTGTCTCTTCGGTCAGTGGCACGTGCAAACTGACTACATCGCTGCGGGCAAGCAGTTCGTCCAGCGGGTAGCACGGATAGGGCCAGTTTGATTTGGGCTGGCGGCTGTGGCTGATGACCTCGGCACCCATCGCACTGAGCCAGGGCCCCAGGATGGATGGCACATGGCCGGTTCCGATCAGACCGATGGTTTTGCCGCCCAATTCGAACAACTGCTCTTGCCTGGCTTCAGGAATCGCCCAGGTGCCTTCGCGCAGTCCCTGCGACAGGGAGCCGACGCGTCGCGCCGCCATGAGCATGAGTGTCAGGGTCATTTCTGCGACTGCCCGGCTGTTGACACCCGGCATATTGCAGACGGCGATGTTTCGGTTGGCCGCTGCAGACAGATCGATCGTATTGACGCCTACGCCGATCTTTTGGATGAGAGCCAGGGACGGGTTGGCTGCGATCATGCTGCCGGTAACAGGCCGCAGCACATGCCACAGCACTTGTGTGCCCGGCCAGTTGGCCTCAAAGCCTTTTAGATCGTCTTCCGGGCAGCAAACCACCTCCCAGTCGGAGGGCGTGTTTTGCTTGAGCCAAGCCAGCAAGGAGGCATTGACGTTGAAGTGAAAGAGAACTTTCAAGGCGTCTTTCCTGCCTTTTTGATCCACGGAAATAGTTCAGGGCTCGGGAAAGGCAGCGTGCGGGCCGCAGATTGTTCGATCCGCAAGCCTTCATTCCATTTGGCCATCCGCTCTGATCGTGCAAAGCTACCGACCTTCAACTGGGTCACGCCCCAGCCGACGGCCAGATGAACAATGCTGACGTCTTCTGTCTCGCCGGATCGAGCAGAGATGATGCTGCCCAGTCCCAGTCGGTTGGCCTCATCCAAAGCCTGCCGTGTTTCGGTGACAGTTCCCACCTGGTTGGGCTTGATCAACACCGCATTGCAGGCGCCTTGACCGGCCCGCTCACGAATCCTTGGAGCGTGAGTAACGAAGAAATCATCGCCGATGATTTGCATCCTGTGGCCCAGGAGTTCTGTCATGGACCGCATGCCGTCAATGTCGTCTTCAGCGAAGCCATCTTCCATCGAGATGATGGGGTATTGATCGGCCCAGCGGGCATAGGTGGCCAAAAGTTGGTCCCGGTCGAAGGAGCGTCCTTCGCTGCGCCAGTGATAGCGGGTACCGTCGAAGTATTGGGTGGAGGCCAGATCCAGCGCTATGCTGACGTCTTGCCCGGGGCGCAAACCGGCCATCACGATGGCGTCTAACAGCGCGGCTATGGCTGCTTCGTTGGAGCCAAATTGGGGCCAGTAGCCGCCTTCGTCGGCCACTCCCAGCATCTTGCCTTGTTGTGCCAGCATTTTGCCGGCAGCCAGATAGATCTCAGCAGTCCATTCCAGAGCTTGCTCAAAGCTCGTCGATCCATTGGCGACCACCAGGAAGTCTTGCAGATCCACGCTGCCCTTGGCGTGTGCCCCACCGCCAAAAATCTGGATCTCCGGAAGCGGCAGGCCCGCCTGCTCGTCGCCGCGCAGGTACTGCCAAAGGGGTTGGCCGGCATGCTTGCTGGCGGCCCACAGGCAAGCCAGTGATACGGCGGTCATGCTGTTGCCGCCAACGCGCGATTTGTTGCTGGTGCCGTCGGCCGCCAGCATGGCCCGATCAATCGCCGCCTGATCGCTGATGTTCAGGCCCAGCAGGGCCGGTGCAAGAATCTGATGCGTGGCCTCGACAGCGGCGCGCACGCCCAGCCCTTTGAGTGCCGTCCCGCCATCGCGCAGTTCTCGTGCCTCGCCGGATCCGGTGGAAGCGCCGGCAGGCGCTATCGCGCTGGCCGTGGTTCCGTCTGTCAGGGTGACCACCGCCTCGATCGTGGGGCAACCCCGTGAGTCCCACACGGATCGGGCTTGGACGGACTGGATTGAACTCATGCGTGTAATGCTTTCAGGGTGTGATCAAGTACCTGTCCGAGCTTGACGGTAGGCTGTAGGAAGCAGGCCCGGGCGATCTGTCTGATGGTTTGGTGCTGGTGGTCTTGTCTCAGGTATTCAACGGGGGACTTGCCATCCACCCTGGCCAGCATCAATGCGGGCAGTAACAGCGCCGCACGTTGCTCAAATGACTCGAGGCTTTCCCACTGTACCGCTTGAAGATAGTTCTCGCTGAGCTTGGCGAAGCTTTGGGCAAGCGCCTGGCGGTGCTCGGGCCGATGGACCATCTTGAGCAAGAGGTGATTGAGGCAGAAGCTCAGATCGAATGCCGGGTCGCCGTACCAAGCGCATTCGGCGTCTAAAAAGATGGGCTGCTCAGGACCGCGCAGGATGTTTTTGGGGCTCACATCCCCGTGAACCAGCGCCAGATGAGTCTTGGCGGTTCGCTCGCAAATGGCTTCAAGGGCTTGAGCCAGTTCAGGGTGTTTTTTGGCAGTGGCCAGGAGGTAGGGCTCAAGCCGAAGGCAGTAAAACTCAGTGTCGCTCTTGAAGCGCTCGGCCAATGCAGGGTCCGTGGCTGTCCTTCTGTGAATTTGCCCGAGGGTGAGCCCCACCTGGCCCGCAAATTCCGGATCGATCACCCCTTTGAGCAACAGGTCCTTCCACACAGGATGGTTTGCCGGCTCCAGATACGACATGAAGAAAACGCCCGCATCGGGGTCGCGCCCCAGCATGGTCGGTACATTCTGAGGGAAGTCGGGTGCAACGACTCGATACCAGTCGTATTCAAAGGCGTTGCGCGACAAGGGGGCTTCCCACAGCGCCGCCACTTTGAGTTGGGCCAGGGCTCGCTTGGCGCAGATGCTGTGGCTGTCGAAGTCGATACGCCAAATGTCGGACGACACCCCGCCTGTCAGCGGCGCCATCGACCGAATGTTTGCAGCCTCAGCCAAGCCCAACTTTTGCAGCGAGCGCATCAAGACCTCTGGCGTGTCTTCGCTCATGGTGCAGTCTCCTGGAAGTCTTTGGATTAGAACTCAGGCGCGTTCGGCAACCACTGAGTTGCGCAAGATCCCGATGCCTTCGATCTCGATTTCTACCGTATCGCCGATAGCGAGCGGCCCGATGCCTTCTGGCGTGCCGGTGATGATCACGTCTCCCGGCCTGAGCGTGATGGCCTGGCTGACGTAGGACACCAGTTCATCGACGCCAAAGATCAGGTCTGAGGTGTTGCTGCTTTGTCGCACCTGGCCGTTGACCCGGGTGCTGAGATTGAGCCGGCGGTAATCCAGGCCGGTGGCGATGACGGGTCCGATGGGACAAAAGGTGTCGAAGCCCTTGCCGATCAACAGGCATCCCGATTCCATTTCGGCAAACTGTATGGGCCGCTCGCTCACATCATTGGCACAGGTCACCCCGAAAATGTGTTCGGGGGCTTGCGAGACCGGGATGCGGCGGCCAGCTTTTCCAATGACGACTGCCAACTCGCACTCGAAGTCAACCCGCTGACCTTCAAGCGGGTAAATGATGGCCTCTTCCGGTCCGATGGCGCATCCGTCAGGCTTCATGAACATGGCGGGCCGTGACGGAAGAGGGTGCCCGGTTTCTTTGGCATGGGCGGCGTAGTTGAATCCGACGCCAAAGATCCGGGGCCGCTCCAAGGGGCACAGCAGTCGAAGCTGCTGGGTATCGTCAATCACCCCGGTTTCTTGAAGGCCATCAAAGGGCAGGCCGTTCAGGCGTCGCCATTTCCCGGGCGAGGCTTGCAGGCCGTAGTGGATCTCGGAGCCGATGGCGTAACGGGCAATATGCATATCGATGGTCCCAGTGATGCAAAGTGTTTGGGGAAAGTGAGTATCGGCCGGGCGCTTGGGCCCAGTCAGTGAGAC
>JAXITB010000286.1:0-4265 GCA_034680305.1 Polaromonas sp.
ACCAGGTCAAGAAACACGGCTCGGCCCGCTTCGCTCTTGAGGTCGATGCACACGCTGCGCTTGTTGCGGTTGAGCGTGAGGAAGTAGGCGCCCATGCCGTCGCGGGAATGGTCGGGGTCTTTTTCCAGCAGGCGGCGGGTGCCCTCGCCAGTGACGGGCGGCTCGACCTTGATGGTGCGGGCGCCCAGGTCGGTCAGCATCATGGTGCCGTAGGGGCCTGACAGCATGTGTGTCAGGTCCAGGACGGTGATGTGTTCCAGGGCCATGAACGGTGTCTCCTTGAATGAACTCAATTGAAATGCGGTGTGTGGGCCGGGCCGAGTGCCCGTGATGTGGCCATTGTTTCAGGCCGGCCAATCACTTGCCTCATGCAGGGACTGTGCGGGCCAGGCCATCGCATGACACACAGGCCATGCCGAGCAACTCGATGTCGGGGCTGAGGTAGCCCTCACGAACGGGTTCTTCGCGACACAGGTCGGTGGACAGGTACTTTTTGTTGTCGTCGCACAAGATGGTGCAGACCACGGCCTGCGGGCCCATGGTTTGTTGGATCTTCAGTGCCCCGAGCAAGTTGGCGCCCGACGACACGCCCACGCCAAGGCCGAGCTCGCGGGCCAGACGTTGGGCCAGCAAGATGGCGTCGCCGTCGTGCACCGCCACCACCGGGGCCAATTGATCGAGTTGGCACAGGGCCGGAATGAATTCGTCAGAGATGCCCTGAATGCGGTGCTTGCCGACCTTGTGCCCGGTCGACAGCGTGGGCGACTCGGCCGGCTCCAGCGGGTAGACCTTGGCTTGCGGGCAAACCTGGCGCAGGTGCCGCGACACCCCGAGCACCGTGCCGCCCGTGCCCACGCCGGCCACAAAGGCGTCGGGCTTGAGGCCCAGGGTGGCCAGCTGGCTCATCAGCTCAACGGCAGTGCCTTGCTGGTGGGCGTGTGCGTTGGCCTCGTTGTCAAACTGCGAGGGCAAGAAGCAGTCGGCCTGCGCCAGGGCCAACTCGCGGGTGCGGGCGATGCTGCCCAAAAAGCCGCCTTGGGCATGGGAGACCAGCTCGACCTGCGCGCCATACAGCCGCATCAGGGCGATGCGCTCGGCGCTCATCCAGTCGGGCATGTAGATGCGTACCGGGTGGCCCAGTGCGGTGGCCATGGCGGTGATGGCGATGCCGGCATTGCCGCTGGTCGCTTCGGTGACCAAGCCGCCGGGGCGCAGCTGCCCGCTGCGCAGTCCTGCGGCCAAGATGTGCAAGGCCATGCGGTCTTTGATGCTGCCCGTGAGGTTGAAGTACTCGGCCTTGGCGTAGAGCTTGGTTTCTTTGCCTCGGTAGCGCAGGTGAATCACCAGCAGCGGGGTGTGCCCGACCAGGCCGGCCAGCTCGCGCAGGCGGGCCCAGCGGGGGTCAGCTGTGGCCGTCGGGTTTTCCAAGGCCATGTTCACACCAAGGTCCAGGAGCCGCTGGTCGGACGGGGCGGGAGCTCCACCCCAAAGTGTTTCTTGACCAGCTGCGCCTGTTGTTCAAACAAGCCGCCCCAGCGCAGCACCCGCCAGCTGGGCAGCTCGATGATGGTGCTGCCCATTTGCCATTCGTTGATGTAGCGGGAGGTGCCGTAGTCCATGGCCAGGTCGCAGCCTTCGCGCAGACTCTCCTGCACGTCGTCAAAGCGAAACTTGCTGCCCGAACCGGAGATGTTGGCCGACGAGCCCATCAGCGGTTGAGCGGCCTCCAGGCTGAGGCGGGCCAATTCGTTGTGCAGGGGGCCGGCATTCATGAGCAGGTCCATGGTGCCGTTTTTGGTGGAACGATGCAGCGCCCCGAACTGCACGGTGCGCAGCCAGTCGTGGTCGGCCCGGTAAGGGCCAATGATCGACAGCGGCAGGTCGTGGTCGATGGTCAGGCAGCGCACCAGGTCACGGTCGCGCGATTCGACTTGAATCACCTCATTGAAGATGTCCCAGTTGCCGATCACGCCATTGGGTTTGGTTTGAGGCCGTTTTTTCAGGGCATAGATGCGCTCGATGGCCAGCGCCGTGTGCGCGAAGATGGCATACGACACGCTCAGGGGCAGCAGGGTCACGCCGCCTGCGCCCATGATGCGAAAGGCACGCTGGGCGTCGCTGCATTGAATGTCAGGGGTCGGCTCCTGGCCGCGTGAGATCAGTTCCATGGGTGTCTTTCTTCAGGCAAAGCTGCCTCGATGGTGCGGGCCACTTCAATGAGCCGGTGGTCCTCGTAGCGGCGGTGTATGAGTTGCAGGCCCATGGGCAGGCCTTCTGGGCTCCACAGCAGCGGCAGGCTGATGCAGGGCACCTGCAGCGCCGTCCAAAGGCGGTTAAAGGTGGCCATGCCCTGGGTGTGCAGGCCCAAGGGCGCCGGGCCTGGGGCACTGAGCGACATCACGGCATCGGCATCGCCCATGGCCGCCTCAAAGGCGATGCGGGCCTGCGCAATGCGATCGAGCGCCAAGCGCAGACGCGCCGGGGTCAGCTGCAGGTGATTGGCCAGCTTGGCCTTGAAGTCCGCGTGCAGCAGATCGGGGGCGGTGAGCATTTCTGGCAAAAAGGCGCTGCGCCCCCCGTCTTGCATGACCTCGTCTTGCCAGGTGTTGATGGCGGCCAGTTCTTCAGGCCAAGGCATCTCGCGCAGTTGCACGCCGGCGCTGCTCAGCCGCTCGAGCAGGCCGTCAAAAGCCGCTTGCGCCGGCGCTTCGGCCTGGTCCCACAGGGGAGTGCGGCAGACCATCAGCTTGAGCCGGGGCCAAGGCGGCACCGGGGGCAGGGTGGGTTCAATGAGGCCGTAGGCGTCGAGCAACAGCGCCAGGTCGTCCACGCAGCGGGCGAACAGGCCGACGGTGTCGAGGTGTGCGGCAAAGCTCTTGATGCCGTCAAAGGGGATGCGACCCCAGGTGGGTTTCATGCCGACCGCGCCACAAAACGCGGCGGGGCGTATGGTCGAGCCCCCGGTTTGGGTGCCCAGTGCCAGCGGCACCATGCCGTCAGCGACCGCAGCCCCCGAGCCTGATGACGACCCGCCCGGCGTGCGCTTGAGGTCCCAGGGGTTGCGGGTGGGAGGAAACTGCCCGCCGCAGGCAAATTCGAGGGTCTGGAGTTTGCCCATCATGACGGCGCCGCTGGCGCGCAGCACGGCCACGCAATGCGCGTCTTCGTTGGGCTGATGCTGGGCGTAGATGGGCGAGTTAAAGCGCGTGGGCTGGTCCAGGCTGCGAATCACGTCTTTGAGGCCGACCGGGATGCCGTGCAGGGCGCTTCGGCGCGGCTGCGCGTCGCAGGCTTTGGCCTGGGCCAAGCAGGCTTGTGCGTCGAGGTGGGCCCAGGCCTGAACTTGGGGTTCACGCGACGCGATGCGCTCGAGGCAGGCACGCACATATTGCTCGCTGCTCAGGCGCCCTTGCTGCATCAGCGCACTGGCTTGGCTGGCTGTGAGTTGCCACAGTGGGGGAAGAGAACTCATCTTGAGTGACTCGAAAATTGTATGCATAATAGCCGCTAATTCGAGCTTATCCAAGCGAGGATTTGCTCTATTGGCCGAATTACATGAGTGAATTGCATACAAATCCGGCTCCCCTAACGCAGGCCTATGCCGAGTTCATCACCGGCTCGCATGCGTTGTCAGCGCGGGCCATCGAGGTGACCGTTCTGGGTTTCACCGACGCCCTGGGCGTGACCTTGGCCGGCGCGCACGAGCCGGCGGTGCTCGCACTGGCGCGTTGGGTGCAGGAGCAAGGCGGGCCGCAAGCGGCGAGGGTGGTGGGTCAGCCCTGGCGTGCGCCGCCGGCGGTGGCCGCCATGCTCAATGCCACGGCGGCCCATGCCCTCGATTACGACGACTTTGCTTTTTCCAATCACCCCAGCGCGGTGCTGGTGCCGGCCATCTTGGCGGCGGCCGATACGGCGCCTGCCGATGGCACGGCCCTGATGCGCGCCTATGCGGTGGGCTACGAGGTTTGGTCGGATGCCTTCCTGCGCGAGAAAGACCTGTACTACGACCAAGGCTGGCACCCCACGGCGGTGCTCGGCACCCTGGGCGCCACGGCGGCGGCCTGTGTGATCTGGCGCATGAGCGAAGAGCAGACCCGCCACGCCCTGGCTCTGGCGGCATCAAGCGCCGGGGGCGTGTTCGAAAACTTTGGCACCATGGCCAAGCCCTTTCATGGCGGGCGCGCGGCCTGGGTCGGACTGCAAGCCGCTGGCATGGCGCGCTGCGGCTTGCAAGCGTCGGCAACCGCCATTGAGGGCCGTCATGG
>JAXITB010000287.1:0-4259 GCA_034680305.1 Polaromonas sp.
CCCCTCCGGGCGGCCGTCGGGATCCAAACTATTCCTTTCTGGGTGATCCTTGGGAGCGGCCCGCACCGCCGGGGGCGGGCCGCCCAATCGACTCAGAGTCGCCCGGTCAGGGCGGCGTGACTCACTTCTTGATGGCAGCGCAGCGGCTCTGTGCCAGAGGCAAGAAGGCATCGGCGCCCTTGACGGTGCCTTTCAGGTTGAAATAGTCCCAAGCGCCTTTGGACTCCGAAGGCTTCTTGACCTGGAACAGGTACATGTCATGGACCATGCGGCCGTCAGCGCGCAGCACGCCACCCTTGGCGAACATGTCGTTGATCGGCGTGGCGCGCATCTTGGCCATCACAGCAGCGGTGTCGTCAGTGCCAGCGGCCTGCACGGCCTTGAGGTAGTGCATGGTCGACGAGTAGACCGAGGCATGGTTGGAGTTGGGCTTGCGGCCGTTCATGACCTTGCTGAACTTGTCGGCCCAGGCGCGGGTTTCGGCGTTGAGGTCCCAATACCAACCTTCGGTCAGGTACAAACCCTGGGCGGTGTTCAGGCCCAGCGCGTGCACGTCGGTCACCAGCATCAGCAAGGCGGCCAAGTTTTGCTTCTTGGTCAGACCAAACTCAGCAGCAGCCTTGATGCTGTTAACGGTGTCGCCGCCGGCATTGGCCAGGCCCACCACCTTGGCGCCAGAGGATTGAGCCTGCAGCAGGAAGGAAGAAAAGTCGCCGGTCGACAGCGGGTGGCGCACCGCGCCGAGCACCTTGCCGCCCGAGGCCTTGACGGTCTCACCGGTGTCTTTTTCCAGCGAGTGACCGAAAGCGTAGTCGGCCGTCAGGAAGAACCAGCTGTCGCCGCCGTCCTTGACGATGGCTTTGCCCACCACGTTGCTCAAGGCAATGGTGTCCATCAGGTAATGGATGCCGGTGTTGGGGGCACAGTCTTCGTTGGTCAGACGCGAAGTGGCCGCGCCAGTGACGATGGTGATCTTGTTCTTTTCCTTGCCCAGGGCCTGCACGGTCAGGGCCACTGCGGAATTGAGGTTCTCGACCGTCATGTCCACGCCGTCGCGGTCAAACCACTGCTGGGTGACGTTCTTGGCGATGTCGGGCTTGTTTTGGTGATCAGCGCTGACCACCTCGATGTTCTTGCCGAAGATCTTGCCGCCGAAATCTTGCACGGCCAGGCGGGCCGCAGCCACCGCGCCGGGACCGCCGTAGTCGGCATAGACGCCGGACATGTCGGACAGCACACCGATCTTGACGACATCGCCCGAGAGCTTGCCCTGCTGGGCTTGCGAAATCGGCATGCCAAAGGCCAGGGCCGAAGCGATGGCAACAGACAACAATTTGCGTTTCATGGAGGTCTCCTCTTGGTGGTCGGGCATCAAACGCCCAGGTACTCGTTCAGCATCTCGGTTTTGCTGGCGAGTTCGTTCTTGGCAACCGTGGCCACGATGTGGCCGTGTTCAATGACGTAATGGCGATCGGCCAGGGGCGCGGCAAAGCGGAAGTTCTGCTCCACCAAAATGATGGTCAGCCCCTTGTCCTTGAGGGTGCGGATCACCCGGCCCAGGGTTTGCACGATCACCGGCGCCAGGCCTTCGGTGATCTCGTCGAGCAGCAAGATGCGCGCGCCCGATCGCAGGATGCGCGCCATCGCCAGCATCTGCTGCTCGCCACCCGACAGGCGCGTGCCCTGGCTGTGGCGCCGCTCCTTGAGGTTGGGGAACATGGTGTAGATCTCGTCGATCGACATGCCACCCTCGCCCACCTTGGGCGGCAACATCAGGTTTTCTTCGCAGCTTAGCGACGAAAAAATCCCACGCTCCTCCGGGCAGTAACCCAGGCCCAAACGGGCAATCGCGTTGGTCGGCATGCCGATGGTCTCGACGCCGGCCACCTGAATGGAGCCGGTGCGCTTGCCGGTCAGGCCCAAAATGGCCTTGAGCGTGGTGGTACGACCCGCGCCATTGCGACCGAGCAGGGTGACCAACTCGCCCTCGTTCACTTCAAAATCGATGCCATGCAGGATGTGCGACTCGCCATACCAGGCGTCCACCCCGCTGACCTTGAGCAGCGGCGCGCTCATGCTTCGGTCTCCTCGACCGACCCGACATAGGCTTCGAGCACCCGTGGGTCCTTGGACACCGACTCATACGGACCTTCGGCCAGCACCGAGCCCCGGGCCAGGACGGTGATGGTGTCAGACAAGTCCGAGACCACGTTCATGTTGTGCTCGACCATTAGCACGGTCCGATTGGCAGCCACCCGGCCGATGAGTTCAACCACCCGGCCGACGTCTTCATGGCCCATGCCCTGCGTGGGCTCGTCGAGCAGCATCAACTCGGGATCGAGCGCCAGGGTGGTCGCAATTTCCAGGGCACGCTTGCGGCCGTAGGGCAGCTCGACCGTCTGCGTGCTCGCAAAGCTGGCCAAGTCCACCTGTTCAAGCAGGGCCATGGCCTCGTCGTTGAGGGCATACAGACTGGACTCGGGCTTCCAGAAATGAAAGCTGTTGCCCAACTTGCGCTGCAGCCCGATGCGCACGTTCTCCAGCACCGTCAGGTGCGGAAACACCGCAGAAATCTGAAAAGAACGCACCATGCCCATGCGCGCTACCGGCGCGGCGCGCAAGGCGGTGATGTCCTGCCCCTTGTAGAAGATCTGACCGGAAGTGACCGGCAGGAACTTCGTTAAAAGGTTAAACACTGTGGTCTTGCCGGCGCCATTGGGTCCGATCAGCGCATGTATGGAGCCCCGCTTGACCCGGATGTTGACCCGATCGACCGCGACGAAACCCTTGAATTCTCGGGTCAGTTCGCGCGTCTCAAGAATGAATTCATTGCTCATGCGTGGGGGCCTCGGGGCATTGGCCTGTGGGGGTCAACAGGGCCATGACTGCTTGTCTCCGTCTGTCAGTCTGTGACCACCCGATTCGGGCGGGCCGACCAAAGGGCGCGATTCTAAGGCCGGGCCAGCGCCCCCTCATGACAGTCGGATGATCGGCCGCTGCCCGCCCTCAGCCCTGCGACCGGGTCATGCCCTGACTCATGGCCGGCACATAGCCGGGCCGCACATGGGCGTCGATCACCACCGCCTCGCCGGCGCGCACCCGCGTGATCGCCTCGCTCAGCGCCGCGGCCAGCTCACCGGCTGTGCGCACCGGCCCCAGGCCCACCAGGCCCTGGGCCCGCGCCATGGCAGCCAGGTCAGGGGCCGGGTCATCGATGCGCTGGCCGATCCAGCGGTTTTCCACCGGCCGGCCGCGCTCGCGGGCCACCCGCTCCTGGTGCAGCTCGTCATTGAAGAAAGAGCGGTTGTTCACGACGATCACCAACAGAGGCAATCGCGCGTGGGCGGCGGTCCAGAAAGCGGTCACGCCCATCAGGTAGTCGCCATCGCCAATCACCGCCATCGGCAGGCGGGCGCCGCCCTTGAGCGCCAGCGCACCGCCGACCACCATGCCGGGGCCAGAGCCAATGCCCGCGCCGCCGTCGTAACCCAGGAAATCCATCGGGCCCTCAAAGTCCCACATCTCGCCGCCCCAGCTCAGCGGCAGGCGCAGCAGGCAGACCTCGTCGGCTCGCAGTTGCGAGCGCATCACGGCCGCCACCGTGGCCACGGCCAGTTCATCGCCAGGTTCGGCCTGGGGCACGGGCTCGGGTAAGCGAGTCGGCAGTGCTGGCGCCTGCCGATCGGCCAAGGCGGCCAGCAAGGCGTCAACCGCGGCCTCCGGCTCGCAGGCCATGAACACATCGGCCGGCGGCAGGCCCTGGTGGTCCATGCTCCAGCCGTTGTGCAGTTGGTGGTCCATCGACGCCGAGATCACCCGCGCGGCCGCCGGTTGGTCGACCCAAGCTTGCTTGAGCGTGCCGGCCAAGTCCAACCAATCGAGCGAGAGCACCACATCGGCCTGGCGCAGGGCCTGGGCCACGGGCGGCGTGAGAAAAAAGCCGGCGGGCCCGGTATGCAGGGGATGACGGGTGGGGTAGGCCGCACCGACCTTCAAGTCAGTGATGACGCGCGCGCCCAGCTTTTCGGCCAACGCCACCCTGGCTTGCCAGCCTGCCTGAGATCGCGACACGCGGCCGGCCAGGATGACGGGCTGCCTGGCCTGCGCCAACCATTGGGCGGCGCACTGCACATCTTCGGTGGCTGGCAGCGGTGGGCGGGGCGGCCGGTAGCGCTGGACATCGGGCAGGGGCAAGGCGGCGGGCAAGCGCATTTCCTGCAAGCTCGCATCCAGGCACACATACACCGGCCCCTTGGGCG
>JAXITB010000288.1:0-4250 GCA_034680305.1 Polaromonas sp.
ACGGCGATACGGCCACCGACATCTCGGCCCAGACCTTGAGCATCACCGCCGCCAGCGTGGGCAGCAGCACCGACAGCCTCGACACCTCGGTCGATAGCCTGACCCTGAACGTGACCGGCGCGGCCTACATCAACGAAGCCAGCGCGCTGACGGTAAGCAGCGCCGTCGTGGGCTCGGCCCTGGGCTTGACCACGGGCGGCACCACCGATCTGCAAAGCCTCAGTACTGGCTCGTTCAGCCTGAGCAGCGCGGGCGCCACCACCCTGAGCAGTTTGACGGCCACCGGCGCGGTCACCGTGACCCTGAGCGCCGGCGACCTGATGCTGGGCCGCATCACAGCGACCAACCAGAGCGTCAGCCTGAGTACGACCGGTGCGGTGGTCGATGGTGATGAAGCCCTTGATGTCACGGCCGGTGCCTTGAGCATCACCGCTGCCAGCGTGGGCAGCAGCACCGATGCGCTGGAGACTGCGGTCGATGGACTGAGCCTGACTCTGGGTGCCGGCGGCGCTTCCATCAGCGAAGCCGATGGCCTGGCGGTCATTGGCGCCGGCATTGTGTCGGCTGGCGACGTCACCCTGGTTTCGCTGCAAGGCGATCTGCAACTTGACGCCGTCATCGAACTCAGCGGATCGGCCAGCCTGGTGCTGACGGCCCAGACCGGCGCGGTCGGTCAGTCGGAAGTCAGCACCATCCGCACCGAGCGCGGCAATGTGAGCGTGCTGGGCCTGACGGGCGCCAGCGTCTCGAAGGTGACCACCGTCTCGGGCCAGATTGGCGTCAAGGCCACCGAAGGCGCGTTTGTGGTGCCCGACGGCGAGGAAGGTGTCAGCTACGGCGACCAGCCGGTGCGCATCCAGGGCACGGATGTGAACATCGGCGCGCCTCTGAGCGGCACCGGCACGCTGGAGCTGAGTCTGTCGAGCCAATCGCAGAACCTGGACAGCCTCACCGCAGACTCGGCCCGCGTGGTTCAAACCGTCGGCAGTCTGAGCGAATTGCCGCCGGCCCCGCCCATCGTGCTCGGCGATGCCGCCTCCGGCCAGAGCGCCATGCGCCTGGATGCCACCGAAATCGGCCTGCTGGCCGACGGCTTTGAGCGCATCGTCATCGGTAGCCAGAATCCCACCCAGGTGCTCTGGCTGGGCGCACCCACGGTGGGCGGCGTCTCGCAGCCCCTGGTGTTCAAGGACCCCCTGGTGCTGGTGGCATCGGGCGTCGCGGTCGACGCCGACGGCAACAAGCTGGCTGCCGGCCACATCAATGTGGGAGGCGACCTCTTTGGTCAGGGCCTGACCATTCTCGGCTCGGGCTCGACCACGGTGCTCAGCGGGGGCCACATCCGGCAGGCCGGCAATGTGCTGATCAACGACAACCTGATCATTGAAGGCAGCACTACGATCGAGGTGAGCATTGCGGGCGGCGTGCTCGACCTGCGTGGCTCCATTCTGGTCAAGTCGGGCGCCACGCTGACCTTGCTGGCCAGCGACCTGCGCCTGAGCAGCTTTGGCCAGCGGGGCGACTCGGTGGTTCTGCAGGCTGGCTCGACCCTGGTGCTGGGGGCGCAGAGCCTGACGGTTGACAGCGACGTGACCATCGATGGTGGCGGCAGCGGTGCACTGATGCTGCGTGGCGCGTCGATCAACGGCCAGGCACAGGACTTTGACCTGAGCGTGCAGCAGCTCGAAGCCCTGACCGGTCAAATGGTTGACAACAGTTTCACCGGCTTGACCATCGGCATGGCTGGCACCGACACGACCGTGCGCTCGCCCTCGCTGTGGTCTGAGCAGTTTGACAGCGTGGTGCTCGGCGGCCAGCAGGTGCTGTTGGGCGCCGCCGGTGAAAATGCGCTGTGGCAGATCGGCAGCGTGAGCCACTTCGTGGCCGTCGACGGCGACCTGCGCTTGAATGCCGACTTGGTCTCGGCCAGTGGCGCCCATATTTCCCTGCAAGCCGGTCGCGGCCAGGTGCTCATGGGTGCTGACGCCGAGATCCGCAGTCCGGGCGCGCTGGTCACCCTCAAGGCGGCCAACGGCATCAACGTGGGTGGCATCGACACCAGCGGCGCCAGCGGTCTGCAAGGCGCGGTGGCACTTGACAGCGCCGGTGGCACCATTGCTTCGGCCGCAGCCCATGTCGATGGCATGGGCGTGCGCGCCCAGTCCGTGTCCTTCTACGGTTATGGCCAGCCCAGCAGCGCCAGCGCCAATGACCGCCTCCTGCGTGTGGAGTCGCAGTTGCTGCAGGTTTCGGCGCCCTCGGGTGTCAGTTCGCGCGGCCTCAATGCCAACGGGCTGTTCTACCGACTCATGGATGCCGGCCGGTCCTATGCACAGTTGCAGGTCGTGGGGCAGATGCCTGAGCGCGTGATGCTCGCTGCCACCGAGGTCGCTGGCCAGCCGGCCAACGCCGCCAGCTATCTGGCTGTGGGTGCTTCTCCCACCTCCGGCTTTACCCAGCAGATGCAGCAGGCCGCCTGGCCGGTGGCGACTCAGTCGATGGTTTCTGTGCAGGCACGGGCCTATCTGGCCGGGTCGGTGCAGCCCTTGGTCAGCATGGACACCCTGGGTGAAAAGCTGCATCAGGGCTGGATCTTGCTCAATGACCTGGTGGCCGACGACGAGGACCTGTTGTCTGACCTGGCCTACGGCTTCTCCGAGCCCGATGCGCCGTCTTTTGTGATCGGGCTGCCCGGCCTTCAGGCTTTGAGCAGTGGCTTGCTGCCCAGCAACGAGGTGCTGTTCGATTACCTCGCGGATCAGTGACCCAAGGCGCTGTTTTTATGAACCGAATGATCATGCCCATGAACTTTTTCCAAACCAGCGCCCGGGCTTTCAGGGCAGCGTCCTGCACCTTGGCTTGTTGGCTTCTGGCCGCCTGCGGCGGCGGCGGTGGCGGCGCCCCTGAGGAGCCGCGCTTTCAGACCGTGACCGTCGCCGGGGTGGCGGGCATCAAGGACAACAGCACCGGCATCGTGTGGGCGGCCGAGCTCGACGTCAACGCGGGCGTGGTCCCTACCGCCCAAGAACTGCTGGCCCTGGCCGACCTGGGCGGGGCGACCATTGCCAGCCAGTTCAATGTGGTGAGAAACCGGCTGGTTCAGGCCGTCGAGCCGGTGGTGGGTTCGGCCGGTTCGGCCTGGGCGGTGGACTTCGGCGCTCAGCGACTGGGCGGCCTGAGCGATGAGCCGGTGGATGCCCAAGCGCCTTTCGCCCAGTGGCGCATTCTGGTTCGGCCGCCCGGCGGCGCCGGTGCCTTCAATGATTCGGCCGACGGTACGGCCTATCGCAACGGCCTGGTCTGGAGCATCTGCACCGTCGGGGCCCAATACTCGACGATCACCGGCTTGTGTAGCGGGGCGGCCACGTTTGTCTCGCTCGCCGATGCACAGGTCGCCGCCCGCGACGCCCGCTTCGGCGGCTACAGCGACTGGCGCTTGCCGACCAAAGCGGAGCTGCAAGGCTTGCTCAGCTTGAGCAACACCCAGCGGTCCTTGTTGCCGCCCCCGTTTGCCGCCAAGGACAGCCTCGATACGTCCATGCCTCTGCAGTATTGGACCAGCAGCTCTTCGAGCACACCCAGCGGCTCATGGATTGTCGATTTTTCCGTCGAGCAAGACTGGGGCGGCGTGGAGTTGGTTCCCTCCAGTTCGAGGGCCCTGGTCCGGTTGGTGCGCAGCCAGCGCTGATCTGCGATTGAACGTCACCTGCCGAGTCCATCATGCCCCCTGTGAGCCCTTCGCCTTTTCTGCCGTTCTCCCCGCCCAAGGAGCGCACTGGCTCGCGCCGCTTTGCCCTCGAGCGCCTGGAGCCCCGTTGGCTCCTGTCGGCCACGCCCGTGGCCGCTGCTTTGCAGGCCGCCTGGCCAGCGCCTGAGCAGGACAGGCTTTGGCAAGAGGCGGCGGGTCCGCAGTTGGCCGTCGCCACCTTATCGGCCAGCTCGGCGCAGCTGGACTTGACCCAGACAGACCCGGCTGGTGCCTGGTCGGTCGGCCAGTTGCCGGCCGGCGAGCCAGCCGGCGCTCTGACACTTGGGCAAGAGAGCACAAATGTCCTGCAAGCCCGCCTGGCCCAGGTCTATGCCCAGGCCCGGCTGGCGGTCCAGGACTTCCTGCGTGACCACAGCGCCCAGGATCTGCAGGCCCTGTTTCCTGGCGATGCCACCCAGCCCAATGAGTTAGGCCACGCACAAACCGTGCGACAGGAGTGGCTGGCAGGCGCAGGAGAGGTCACTTTGACACTCGCGTCGAG
>JAXITB010000289.1:0-4238 GCA_034680305.1 Polaromonas sp.
CAGCTCTGGCAAGCCGGTGATGGCGGCCAGCCTGGCCACCCCTTCCTGTCCGCCCGGCGGGCATTGATTGATGCCCGCCTGCGAGTCGGCCAGCGCCTGTGCGTAGGCGCGGCAGTCGGGGTAGCCGCAGCGGGTGCACTGCGTCTGGGGCAATGCATCCAGGATGCGGTCATTCAGGGGAGGTGAGGAGGCTTGCGTCACGGACTGCGATTGTCCATGCTCGGTCTGCCCTTGCCGGTGCGATGCTGCAGGTCCCCCCAATGGACGTCAGCTTTTTCTCGCGGCGCTTTTGCGCGCTACGGGCTTGGCGGGGCTGCGCCCCGTTTTCTTGGCGCTGACCCGGGCTGCGCGTGTTGAGGTGGACGCAGCACCTTCCGCTTTGACCGACTTCGACCGCGCCTGGCCCGCATGGATGAATTCTTTGACTTGCGGGTAGACCACATCGCGCCAGCGCCGTCCGCTGAAGATCCCATAGTGACCCGCATCAGGCACTTCCAGGTGCTGCTTCATGGGTTTCGCAACGCCCTGGCACAGGTCGTGTGCGGCTGCCGTCTGACCCGAGCCAGAGATGTCGTCGAGTTCACCCTCGACGGTCATCAAGGCCGTGCTGCGGATGTCCTGCGGACGCACCCACTCTGGCTCCCCTTGAGGATTGAGCACCTGCCAGGTGCCATGAACCAGCTTGAACTCCTGAAACACCGTGCGGATGGTTTCCAGGTAGTAGTTGGCGTCCATGTCCAGAACCGCGTTGTATTCGTCGTAGAACTTGCGGTGAGCCTCTACGCTGGCGCCGTCGCCTTTAATCAGGTCTTTGAAATAGTCGTAGTGGCTGCTGGCGTGGCGGTCGGGGTTCATCGCCACAAAACCTGCGTGCTGCATGAAGCCGGGGTACACCCGACGGCCAGCGCCGGGGAAATTGCCGGGCACCCGGAAGATCACATTGTTTTCGAACCAGCTGTGGCTCTTGTTCATGGCCAGGTTATTGACGGCCGTCGGCGACTTGCGGGCATCGATCGGGCCGCCCATCATGGTCATGGTCAGTGGGGTTGTCTCGCCGCGTGATGCCATCAGGGAGACCGCAGCCAAGACCGGCACGGTGGGCTGGCACACGCTCACCACATGGCAGTTGCCATAGCGCGACTGCAGGTGACGGATGAAGTCCTGAACATAGTTGACGTAGTCGTCCAGATGGAAGTTGCCTTGATCCATCGGCACGATGCGCGCGTTGCGCCAATCGGTGATGTAGACCTTGTGGTCCTTGAGCATGCTCCGCACGGTATCGCGCAGCAAAGTGGCGTAGTGGCCCGACAAGGGCGCCACGATCAGAACCACCGGCTGGGTCTTGAGGGTGGCCAAGGTCTGGACGTCATCGCTCAAGCGCTTGAAGCGGCGCAGTTCGCAAAACGGTTTGTCAATCTCCACCCGCTCCTGGATGGCCACCGGCACACCGTTGACCTCCACCGTGGTGATGCCGAAGGCCGGCTTTTCGTAGTCCTTGCCCAGCCGGTACATCAGGCTGTAGGCCGCAGACATGCGCTGGGCCCACGGATGAGAGCCCGCTGGGGAATGGGGGTTGCTGAACAGTTTGGCCGCAGCTTGTGCGAAGTCCACGAAGGGCTCCATCATGGTGCGCTGGGTTTCATAGACCTGATAGAGCATGGGTCCTCCTGGTGTCGGCAAGCGGGTTTGTTGCAGTGCAGCAATATATCAGTTGCTGAGCTTGGAAATGCGGGATGGCACCCTAAAGTTGTGACCGTCTGTCACCCGCTTGTCATCTCTGCGCAAGCTTCATGTGGGCGCAGGGCATTGGCTCAGCCCCGCGCCGTCCGGATCAAACCACCCGAGCGATCGAGGCGCAGACATGTTCGATGTTGCGGCTGTTCAGAGCCGCCACGCACATGCGGCCGGTATCGGTGCCGTACACCCCGAACTCGGTGCGCAGACGCACCATCTGGTCTTTGGTCAGCCCCGAGTAGCTGAACATGCCAATTTGTTGAGTGATGAAGCCCATGTCCTGCTTGACGCCGGCGGCTTTGAGCCCATCGACCAGCTTCTGGCGCATTTGCTTGATGCGCACCCGCATTTCACCCAGTTCCTGCTCCCACTGGGCACGCAGCTCGGGGGTGCCCAGCACAGTCGCCACAATCGCGCCGCCGTGCGTGGGTGGGTTGGAGTAGTTGGTACGGATGGCGATCTTGAGCTGGCTGAGTACCCGGTCGGCCTCTTCTTTGCTCTGGCACAGCACGCTCAAGGCCCCGACGCGCTCCCCGTAGAGACTGAAGCTCTTGGAAAACGAGGTCGACACAAAGAAAGACAGGCCGGCCGCGACAAACTTGGCAATGACTGCGCCGTCTTCTGCGATCCCGTGGCCGAAGCCCTGGTAGGCCATGTCCAAGAAGGGCACCAGCTGGCGCGACTTGACCGCAGCGATGACCTGATCCCATTGAGCGGCAGTGATGTCATAGCCGGTCGGGTTGTGGCAGCAGGCGTGCAAGACCACGATCGTTCCCGCCGCAGCCCCGTTGAGCGCATCGAGCATGCCCTGAAAATTCACGCCCCGCGCCGCAGCATCGTAGTAGGGGTAGCTTTCGACCGTGAAGCCGGCGTTGTTGAACAGCGCACGGTGGTTCTCCCAGCTCGGGTCGCTGATCAGCACCTTGGCTGAGGGGGACAAGCGCTTGAGGAAGTCAGCGCCGACCTTCAAGCCGCCGGTGCCGCCGATGGCCTGAACCGTGGCCACCCGGCCCGACTGAACCGGCTCGCTGGCCGCCCCAAAGACCAGCGCCTTGACCGCCGCGTCATAGGCGGCGATGCCGTCGATGGGCAGGTAGCCGCGCGGAGTTGGCTTTTCAGCCATGCGCTTTTCGGCCGCCTGCACGCACTGCAGCAGCGGCAGCTTGCCGTTGTCGTCGTAATAGACGCCCACGCCCAGATTGACCTTGTTCGGATTGGGATCGGCTGCAAATTGCTCGTTGAGCCCCAGGATCGGGTCGCGTGGGGCCATTTCGACGGAGGTGAACAAAGACATGAGGTTCCTTCAAGAGAGAAATCGGGTGTCCAGGTCGCAAACGGGCCCCTCGTGCTGGGCTGGCCCCTCGCAAAGGGCCGGGCTCTGATGGCACGCAGGCCGAGGATCGCGTATCCTGTCCGGTTGCCCGAATTTTAACGGGCCAGGATGAGCTCAATGTCCCAGATTCAAGCCGTAGCCGACGCCAGTGCGCCTGATGAAGCCTCTCCAGCCGGTGAGTTCGTCCGCTTTGAGGGCTCGCCCTTCGAACTTTTCATGCCATACCCGCCTGCGGGCGATCAACCGCAGGCCATTGCGCAACTGGTGGAGGGGGTGGAAGACGGCGAGGCATTTCAGACCCTGCTGGGCGTCACCGGCTCGGGCAAGACCTTCACCATGGCCAACGTCATCGCCCGCCTGGGCCGGCCGGCCATCGTGTTTGCGCCCAACAAAACGCTGGCTGCGCAGCTCTACAGCGAATTCCGGGAGTTTTTCCCCAGGAATGCGGTGGAGTACTTCGTCAGCTACTACGACTACTACCAACCTGAAGCCTATGTGCCGCAGCGCGATCTCTTCATCGAGAAGGATTCGGCCATCAACGAGCACATTGAGCAAATGCGCCTGTCGGCCACCAAGAGCGTGCTCGAGCGGCGCGACACGGTGATCGTGGCCACCGTCAGCGCCATCTATGGCATCGGCGCGCCCGAGGACTACACCGAAATGCGTTTCATCGTGCGCCACGGCGATCAGATCGGTCAGCGCGACATCATCGCTCGGCTGATTCGCATGCAGTACACGCGCAACGACACCGAGTTTGGTCGCGGCTGCTTTCGGGTGCGCGGCGATGTGATCGATGTCTTTCCGGCCGAGCATTCCGAGCTGGCGATTCGGTTGGAGCTGTTTGACGACGAAATCGAGTCTTTGCAGCTTTTCGACCCCTTGACCGGGCGAGTCAAGCAGAAAATCCCGCGCTTCGTGATCTACCCGAAGAGCCACTACGTCACCCCCCGTGACAAGGTGCTCGCTGCGGTCGACAGCATCAAAATTGAGCTGTCCGAGCGCTCCAAAGAGCTGGTTGGCGCGGGCAAGCTGGTGGAGGCGCAGAGGCTGGAGCAGCGCACCCGCTTTGACCTGGAGATGCTCAGCGAAGTGGGGCACTGCAAAGGCATTGAGAACTACACCCGGCATTTGAGCGGCGCACCGCCCGGTACGCCGCCGGCCACCCTGTGCG
>JAXITB010000290.1:0-4232 GCA_034680305.1 Polaromonas sp.
AACGGTGAGCTGGGTCCTCAAGGAGCAGGTGGCGTTTGACCGTACCCGCATCACCTCGATCGGCTGGGACAGCTATCCGATCCTGAAGTTTTCTGAAGTGCCTGAGCTGGTGGTCGATTTGATCGATCGGCCCGAGCAGCCCAGCCTGGGTGTGGGCGAGGCCACGCATGGGCCGGTGGCGGCGGCCATCGGCAATGCGGTGTACGCTGCCCTGGGTGTGCGCCTGCGCAGCATGCCCATCAACGCCGAGACCATCGCCCGCACTGCCCTCGCGTCTTAAGCCTGGAGACCCCATGATTCCCTTGCGTGTCAATGTATTCAATACCTCGAGCAATCTGCCCTTGCTGGCGGCGATGCAGGCCGGCGACTTTGAGCGCCAGGGCCTGCGCATCGAGGTGCAGCACACGCCCAACTCCGACGAGCAGCGCGCTGGGCTGCCGGCCGGGCGCTTTGAGATCGCGCACGCGGCGGTGGACAACGCGGTGGCCTTGATCGAGTCGGGCGCCGATGCAGTGATCGTTTGCGGCGGCGACGCCGGACTCAACGACTTCATCGTGCGGCCCGAGGTCCAGGGCTTTGACGACCTGCGCGGCAAGCGCCTGGCGGTCGATGCGCCCAACACCGCCTACGCGCTGGTGGCCAAGAAGATCCTCAAAGACCGGGGCCTGCTCGAGGGGCGCGACTACCAGGTCAAGCTCGCCGGCGGCACCGGCCCGCGCGCGGCCGCCATGGCCAGCGACCCAGAACTGGCCTGCGGCATGATCAACCCGCCCTTCAACTTCAAGCTGCGGGCTCAAGGTCTGCGCAGCCTGGGCAGCCAGTATGACTTGCTCGGACCCTATCAGGCCACCGGCGCCTACGTGATGCGCGCCTGGGCCCAGGCCCATGCCGATGTGCTGCAGCGTTATCTGAGGGCTTATGTGCAGGGCCAGCGGCGCGTGATGGATCGGGCCAATGAGGCTCAAATGATTGACCTGCTCGGTGCGAACTTCAAGCTTGAAGGCCAGGCCGCCCGCGACACCTATGCGGCCTTGCTCACGCCGGGCTCGGGCCTGGCCACGGACGCGGCCTTCAGCACGGAGGGCTTTGCCCGCGTGCTGTCGATTCGCGCTGAAATGGAAGGCATGTGGGGCGGGGTGGCGCCAGCGCCGCAGCGCTACGTGGATTTGACCTGGTACCAACAGGCCCTGGCCTGATCAAGGAGACGCTCATGAGCACTGCCCCCCAACGCCTGCCCTACGTTGACGCCGCTTTGATCACCGACCCCGCGATGCGGGCCGAGTTCGAGCGGGCTGCCCGTGAAGGCGCGCCCCGGCCCGAGAGCCACGCCATTCGCGCCCATGTGCCGGCGGTGTTCTGGTCGTTTGCCAACGCCTGGAACGACACCTTCGTCAACGGCGTGTGCGACCACGCGCTCAAGGAGTTGTGCCGCCTGTATGTTTCGCAGGCGGTCAACTGCAATTACTGCGGCAACCAGCGCTCGCTCAAGGCCCAGGCGCAAGGACTGGTCGAGGACGATGTGCGTGATCTGCTGGAGTTCGAGAAGTCTTCACGTTTCGATGCCCGCCAGAAGGCGGCGCTGCGGCTGGCCGAGGCCATGACCTGGGGACTGGATTCGACCGATGAGCTCTGGGCCGGCCTGCGTTCGCACCTGGAGGTGCCACAGATTGTCGAGCTGGGCTTTTTCATTGGCCTGACCATGGGCCAGCAGCGGTGGAACCGCCTGCTCAATCTGCAGCATGGCAGCTTCATGGGTGGCTTGGCCGGTGGCCTGGCGCCGGCCGAGGCCGCTCGGCAGACGGGAGCGCGTTGATGGCGCAGGTGCATTTTCTGGGGGTGGGCAAGATGGGTCTGCCCATGGCCAGCCACCTGGCGCGCGCCGGCCACCGCCTGAGCGTGGCCGACCCCAGTGCCGAGCGCTTGGCCCTGGCCGCCCAGGCTGGCCTGAGCCTGGGTGACGCCCACAGCATCGCGCAGGCTGAGGTCATCGCCTCTTCGCTGCCGCACGACCAGGCCCTGCTGGCGGTGGCCGCCGAGGTGGCGGCGCAGGCCAAGCCGGGCGCGATTTATCTGGACACCAGCACCGTCTCGCTGGCCGCGTCGGCGCAGGCTGCGGCCCTGTGCGAGGCGCGGGGCATCGCGATGCTGCGCGTGACCGTCTCGGGCAACAACAAAATGGCCGAGGCGGCGCAGTTGACCGTCATGGCCTCGGGCGACCGCGCCGCCTATGAGCGGGCCGAGCCACTTTTGGCTTGCTGGGGCCCGCAGCGTTTTTATTTGGGCGAGGGTGAGCAGGCCAGGCTGATGAAGCTGGTGGTCAATTTGCTGATTGCGCAGACCAGTGCCATGTTGGCCGAAGGCCTGACGCTGGGGCGCAAAGGCGGCCTGCAGTGGCAGGACATGTGGCAGGTGCTGTGTGCCAGCGCGGTGGGCTCACCCATCCTGAAGGCCAAGTCGGTGCAGTTGTCCGAGCGCGACTTCACGCCCACCTTCACCGTCGAGCAGATGATCAAGGACCTCGATCTCATTGTGGGTGCGGCGCGCGACGTGCATGCCCCCTTGCCGCAGACGGCGGCCACCTTGCAACTCATGCACGCGGCGGTGGCCCAGGGCGAGGCGCTTGACGACTACGCCGCCATCATCAAGGCGGTCGAGCGCAGCGCTGGCCTGTCCACTGAACTGGAGCGGCAATCATGATGAACGCCTTCATCTACAACGCCTACGCTGCGCGGGTGGTCTTCGGCGCCGGTTCTTTGCAGCACCTGGAGCGCGAGATCGATGCGCTGGGCCACAAGCGGGCCCTGGTCTTGTCGACGCCCGAGCAGCGCGACTCGGCCGAGCGGGTGGCCGCCTTGCTGGGGCCCCGGGCGGCCGGGGTGTTTGACCGCGCCGTCATGCATGTGCCGATCGAAACCGCCCGCGAGGCGCGCGAGGTGGCTCGGCAGTTGGGCGCCGACTGCGCGGTGGCCATCGGTGGCGGCTCGACCACCGGCCTGGGCAAGGCCATCGCGCTCGATTCGGGCCTGCCCATCATCGCGATTCCCACCACCTACGCCGGCTCGGAAATGACGCCGGTCTACGGCATCACCGAAGGCGGCATGAAGAAAACCGGCAAGGACGCCAAGGTGGTGCCGCGGGCGGTGATCTACGACCCGGAACTGACGGTGAGCCTGCCGCCGGCCATGAGCCTGACCAGCGGCATCAATGCGATTGCCCACTCGGCCGAGGGGCTGTATGCGGCCGACCGCAATCCGGTGATCGACTTCATGGCCCGTGACGGCATTGCTGCGCTGGGCCGGGCGCTGCCGGCGATCTGCCAAAACCCCAGCGACATGCAGGCCCGCACCGACGCGTTTTATGGCGCCTGGCTCTGCGGCATCGTCATGGGCAGCGTGGGCATGGCCCTGCATCACAAGCTGTGTCACACGCTGGGCGGCACTTTCAATTTGCCGCATGCCGAGTGCCACACGGTGGTCTTGCCGCACGCGCTGGCCTACAACGCACCGGCTGCGCCCGAGGCCATGGCCAAGATTGCCCAGGCCCTGGGCGGCACGAGTGGCCCGGCTGCGGTGTTTGACCTGGCCAAGAACAACGGCGCGGCCGTGGCCCTGCGCGATCTGGGCATGAAGGAAGCCGACCTGGACAAAGCCTGCGACATCGCGGTGCAAAACCAGTACCCGAACCCGCGCCCCCTGGACCGCGCAGCGCTGCGGCAGTTGTTTCAGAACGCCTGGGAGGGCGTGCGGCCGGGGTGAGGGGTGGGTGGTGCGGCATCAAAGGCCTCACCGCGGCTAGGGTCCCCATTTTGAACCCGCAAACCTCAGGTCTGGCCCTTCCAGAACGATTTCCAGGTTTACACCAAAGGACTCGACTCGTCGCTTCTGCCGTGGGTTCCCGCTCAATCCAGATTGCTTGGTCCACTATCAGGCCGAGTAGGACGCGTTCATGCTGGCTCTCTGCTACCCAGCGCAGACTTACGCAGGTGTTTGCGTGCTCTTGTACTGATCGACGAAACTGATTGAGGTGTTTCAGCGGCTAGCCTACGCTCTGTAGTGCATCAAGGTACGGGTGAGTTCGTCGTTCTGCAAAGCCATCGACAAGCAGCCCTACTCCGGCGATGAACACCAGAGCGATGCCCATTCCTCGAAGAAAGTCCGACGAGGTAGCAAAGCGCATCAACAAGCCCGCGACGCCGAAAAGCCCCCACATGACCAAATACAGGTGCCATCCAC
>JAXITB010000291.1:0-4217 GCA_034680305.1 Polaromonas sp.
CAAAGACGACGTCGCCCAGAAAATGGCGGCCCTCCACGATGCGGGCCATGCCCACCAGGCCGCCTGCGACCATGCCGGCGCTCCACCAGCGCCAGCGGGTACGCCGGCTGCCAAGCATGCCGATGGCCATGAGCGCAAAGCCGCCTGCAGCATGACCGCTGACAAAAGAGCAGTTGCGCTCGCATTGATCGGTGGGACGCAGGGGCGCGTGGTAAATCTTGCTGCCGCCGAAGGCCTGCACATCCATGGGCCGGGCCCGACCCCAGTTGTCTTTGAATCCGTTGTGCACCAACAGCCCCACACCGAGCACGACCACCAGCAGGCTGAACACCGCCCGCCGCCACAGCCAGGTCGCCGTCTGTGGGCGCCCCAAGAGGCGCTTGAGCAGGCGCGCGAGCACGATCCACAGTGCCGCTGCACTGAGCAGGCCACCCACGATGGGCATGCCGTGATAGAGCAGTTTGGCCCAGACCCACTGGCTGCCCTCGAAGGCGCCCTTCTTGAAAAACAGTTGGCTGAAAGCCAGATCCAGCCTAGGCCAGATCTCGAAGACCACAGTGGCCAGCGCCGTCAGCAGCGCCAGCGCCAACCATTCCTGCTGCCGTGTGTTCATGCGCAGTGACTCCCGCGCCAGGGTTTGGGTCATGGTTGAGTGCTCCCCAGCCACAGTTGCAGGTGAACGCGGCCAGACTGCGCCTGGCCCAGCATCTGCCAATGCGGGTAGTGCTGCCGGTATTCATCGGCCAAGGGCGCATCACTGAGCAGCAGCACATGTGGCGGCTTGCTGGCCGGACTGCGCCAAAGCGGCTCGAATTGTTCGTAGTGATGGCGCGGTTTGCCGGTGGTGGGCCAGGCCATGATGGGTCGCTGCAGCGAGCGCCAGGCATAGCGGGCATGCACCACCAAATCGCGCCGCGTGGCGGCCACCGGCAGATCGGCATGGGCCTGCAGTGCGGGTTCGAGTTGTTGCAGCACCTGATCCCATCCCCGCATGCGCGCCCACAAGTCGAGGTGGCGGCTCGCTTGCAGGGCCTGCTGCTGAACGCTGGCCAAGCCACCCATGAGCGAGACACCGGCGGGCAGCATCAGGGCCAGGACGGTGCTGATCCACCAGGCCCTTGAGCCCAGCCGCGGTGCGACCTGCAAGCCCAGCCACAGGCACAGTCCCAGCAAGGCTGGCACGGTCCAGTTGATGTTGGCCCGCGCATTGAAAGACTGCGCCAGCGCCACCGCCAAGAGCGGTAAGGCGAACATCAGCGCAAAGGCGCTGGCCCCCGCCGATCGCTCCGGTGACTCGCCGGCATTGCTGGGCCGCCTGCGCCAGGCCAGCCAGCCCGTGACCAGCGCCACCGGCCCGACCAGCAGCAACTGCCCGGCGACAAACTCAAGCACCGAAGCCAGCCGGCTGCCCGCCCGGGTCTCGGCGGCCACGGTGATTTCGGCGGTGTGCCCCAGGGTGGGCCAGCCGTTGCTGGCGTTCCACCACAAATTGGGCGCAAAAACAGCCAATGCCACCAGGCCCGCCAACACCAGTCCGAGACCGTGCCTGCGCCAATGCCGCAGAAACAGCAAGCCCCAGCTCGCGGCGATGGCCGCCATGGTGTACTTGCTCAGCAGGCCCAAGCCCAGCGCCAGGCCGGCCAAGGCCCACCAGGGCCAGGCGCTTCGACCGTCGGGCGTGCGCAAGGCCCGCCAGCTCAGTGCCATGCACAGCGACCACATCAGCAGCAGTGGGGCATCGGTGGTGGCCGCCATGCCCAAGATGCCGGCCGCCGGCGTACCCAGCAAGAGGGCTGCGCTCCACAAGGCGGCACGCTCGCCGGCCGAGCCGCGGCCTGCCATGTCCCAGGCCATCCAGGCCAGTGGCAGCGCTGCCAGCGGCCAGAGCATCATGCAAAGCAGCTTGATGCCGGCCACACTGTCGCCAAACAGGGCGGTCGAAGCGGCAATGACGGCCGCAACGCCGGGGGGCTTGGACCAGTAGCCCCACTGCAACTCGCGCGACCAGTCCCAGTACTGCGCCTCGTCCACCTGGAGACCGGCACCGCTGGCCTGCAGCACCAGCGTGCGCAGCATCAGGGCCACAGCCAGCAGGGCCGCCAGTGCGGGTAGCAGGCGATGGCGGTGTTCAGCCATGCCAGCCATCGTCGGCCGCAGGGGGCTCCTGCAGCCGGGTGTGATAGGGCCGCGCGTGGCCACCGTCAAAGTACACCCGCATCAGCAGTTCGGCCAGCACACCGGTGGTGATCAGCTGCACGCCGCCCATCACCAAGAAGAAGCCCAGCGACAGCAGCGGCCTGCCGCCCACCGATTCGCCCAGCAGTTTGAGCACGGCCAGATACATCAGCATCAGGCTGCCGACGGCAAACACGCTCAGACCCAAGCCCCCAAAAAAATGACCGGGCCGGGTGCCAAAGCGCAGGAAGAAGTGCACGGCCAGCAGGTCGACGACGACCCGAAAGGTTCGGCTGATGCCGTACTTGGACACGCCCGCCTGCCGCGCCCGGTGATTGACCTTTTCTTCGGCCATGCGTGAGGGGCTGGTCACGGTGGCCAGCCAAGCCGGAATGAAGCGGTGCATCTCGCCGTACAAACGGATGCGCCGCAGCACCGAGCCGCGAAACACTTTGAGGCTGCAACCGAGGTCCTGAAAATTCAGGCCGCTGACCTTGCGGATCAACCGGTTGGCGATGCGCGAGGGCAGCTTGCGCAAGATGAAGCCGTCTTGCCGTTGATGCCGCCAGCCAGCGACCAGGTCGAGGTCTTCGTGGAGCAGTCGGGCCACCATGCGCGGAATATCTTGTGGGTCGTTTTGTCGGTCACCGTCCATGGTGACGATCACGTCGCCCCGCGCCGCGTCAATGCCGGCCTGCATGGCCGCCGTCTGCTTGAAGTTGCGCGCCAGCTCGATCACCCGCACATGCGCACCCAGCGTGCGTGCATGCTCGCGCAGGCGCCGCGCCGTGCCGTCGGTGCTGCCGTCGTCAACCACGATCAGTTCCCAGGGCTGCCCGTAGCCGGCCAGGGCGTGCTGCACCTCGTCGACCATGGGCGCGGCATTGTCGACCTCGTTGTACATCGGCACCACCACCGACAGGCGGTGGGGCGGCAAGGTGGAGGTCACCCAGGCAGACGGGCTGGCCGCTGGTGTGTCAGGAGATGGTGCGTGGGTGCTCATGGGCGGGCAGAAGAGGCGTTCAGGGGTGGGGCTGCAATCCATTGCGCCAACGCGGCGGCACCCAGCGCGATGGCCAGGGCAAATGCGTGCACGGCCAGGGCGGCAGCCACCACCGAGGCCTGTAGCGTATCCGATGCCTGAGCGGCCAGCCAGACACCGGCTTCGTAGGTGCCCAGGCCCGCCGGCCCTTGCAGAGGCTGCACCCCGGCCAGCTCGCCACCCAGGGCCGCTCGCAGGCCATCGAGGGTCTGCAAGTCGGTCAGGCCCACCAGCAAGCCGCCCAGGGCCAATACCTTGAGCGTCCAATTGCCGCCACTGGCCAGCCAGCCGCTTCGCAGCCAGTTCGCCCCAGCGTGTTCCGGCGGCAGCAGGGCCGGCCAGCGGCGTGACAGCCAGGCTTGCGCGGGGCGCCGCAGGCAGGCCAGCGCCACCACCGCGCACAGCACCAGCAAACCGCGCGCTACGGGGCTGGCAGGCAGCATCAGCAGCAGGGCCAGCAGTACCAGCACGGTGGCGTCTTGCAGCCGCCAGGCCAGCAAACTGGCCCCCGATTCACGCCAGTGCACGCCCCAGTGTCGGTGAACCAGCCACAGGTAGCCCGCCTCGCCCGAACGCAGGGGCATCAAGATGACCGCTGCATTGTGGGTGAGCACCAGGCGCAGGCAATGGGGCAGGCCCAGCGGCCGCAGATGATGCCACTGGCGCTGCAGTCGCAAGGCGCGCAGGCTGTGGCCGCACAGCAGGGCCAGGCCGGCAGCCAGCCAGGCCCAGGCGGGCAGCTTTTGGGCCTGTGTGGCCAGGGTCTGGAAGTCGGCATGGCGCAGCAGCCAATGCCAGGCCAGGGCCAGCAGCACCAGCGGCAGCAAGACTTTGAGTGCGGTCTTGAGCCCCTTGGGCATGCGCCGCTCGGCTGCGGGCTGGTTCATGAGCGCTTCAAGCCCGCCCGATGGACAGGTAAGTCCAGCCTTCGGCACGCAGCTTGTCCGGCGAATACAGATTGCGCCCGTCGACGATCAGGCGCGCGCTCAGTCGGCTGGCC
>JAXITB010000292.1:0-4215 GCA_034680305.1 Polaromonas sp.
CAATTTCTTGCCGGCGCTGCCCCGGCGGCAGACTGTCGGCCGCGATGACCACGTCTTTGATCTGGTGAGCCAGCTTGAGCAGTGTGGCGGCGTCCTGCTCGGCGCTGTCACTGGGTCGGTGCAGCACGACGTTACAGGTCCAGGTGGGGACTTGTTCGTCCACGGCAGGTGGCGGTACCGGGGCTTGTTCAATGCCGCGGGCCAGATGCCGGCGCAGCAGCGACACCCCGCGATCAGAGCTGCCCCGGTGCTCAAGCGCGTGAACGGCGATGGGGCGTTGCGAAACTTCGGCTTCCCAGTCGCCGGTGTTGCGCTGCATTTCCTCGTAGGACCGGTGCCGGGTCTGGCCGTAGATGTCGAGTTGTTCCAGGCCCACCTGCGCCGGATTGCCCAGGCCCTTGACTTCCAGCGCGTCGCTGAAGTGGCGCAGCCCGAAGATCCAGCAATGGGTGTCGTCGATCGGAACGGTCCAGCGGGTGGCGCCGACCCGCTCAAAGAATTTTTCCTCGCTGCCGTCTTCCCAGAAGCCGGCCACCTGACCGAAGTTGGGAAAGCCCACTTCATTGAAGCGGAGCCAGACCTTATCGCCGATGCGGCGTGCGGTCAGGTAGCAGACCCGGTCGCCGTGCTCGAACCAGTCGGTCACCGGCATCTCGCCCCAGGCCTCGGTCAGTTGGATCTCGCCCATGCGGCTGTGCAGAAAAACGGCATGCAGCGGGTCCATCAGGTTCTCATGGACCTGCAGCCAGTTGCAGTCGTGCGACAGGGCGTAGGGTCTCAGGTCCACCCCGGGCAGGTTCAGGGTGTCGTAGTCAGGAAAATCCGGCCGCCGGTCGGGCGCGCCAAGGTAGGCGAACACCAGGCCGTGCCGCTCGATCGTCGGGTAGGCGCCCTGGCGCACCTTGCGCAGCAGAGGACTGTCGGGCGGCTCGGCCGGCGCATTGATGAGTTGTCCGTCGATCGCGTAATGCCAGCCGTGATAGCAGCAGACGATGCCGCAGTCGGTGATGCGACCGAACTCCAGCGAGGCCCCTCGGTGGCAGCAGTGCAGGTGCAGCAGCGCGGTTTGCCCACTCTTGGTACGCAGGGCCACCAGGTCTTCGCCCAGAATGCGCACCTTGACGGGCAGGTCCTTGAGCTGCGAAGACATGCACACCGGCTGCCAGTGGCGCCGCATGGCCTCGCCCATGGGGGTACCGGGACCGGTATGCGTCAGGCGCGTGTCTTCGGCGGGCACATCGCGCTTGAAATAGCCTTCAAACTGACCTGTGGGTGCGCTGATGCTCATGGCCGTGGACCGGTGGTTGGGGCAGATGTCAACGATACGTGGCCCTACAGGCCCAGGTAGGCCGACTTGATGGCCGGGTTTTGCATGATCTCTTGGCTCGGGCCCTGCATGACCACCCGCCCGGTTTCAAGTACATACGCGCGGCTGGAAATCCGCAAGGCCAGGTCCACCCGCTGCTCGACCAGTAACACCGCCATGCCGCCCGCGTTGAGCTGCACGATGATGTCGGCCAGTGTGTCGACCACAATGGGCGCCAGACCCAGCGAGGGCTCGTCGAGCATCAGCATGCGCGGCCGCGACATCAGGCCGCGCGCAATGGCCAACATCTGCTGCTGTCCGCCCGAGAGCGTGCCGGCCTTCTGCTCGCGCCTTTCCTGGAGGATGGGAAACAGGCCAAGTACCCAGTCGAGCGTGTCCTTGAACTGGCTGCCCTGGCCCGATGCGCGCATCGCCCCCAGTTCCAGGTGTTCCCATACGCTCATGTCTTTGAACAGCAGACGTCCTTCGGGCACATGGGCCAGACCGCGCTCGAGAATTTGGTGGGGCGCCAACTGGTCGATGCGCTGACCGTCAAAGCTGATCTGGCCGGCGCGGGCACGAATCAGGCCCGAGATGGTTTTGAGGGTGGTTGACTTGCCCGCCCCATTGGCACCGACCAGGGTGACAATCTCGCCCTGAGGCACCTCCAGGCTGACCTCATGCAGCGCGGTTCGGTGGCCATAGGCCACGCTCAGGTCACGCAGCTGGAGCATGGACTTTCTCCCGACCCAGATAGACCCGGATCACTTCCGGGTTGTTGACAACCTCCGCCGGCCGGCCCTCGGCGATCTTGCGGCCGCTATCGAGAACGATGACTCTGTCGCACACGCCCATGACCACTTTCATATGGTGTTCAACCAGCAGCACCGTCACGCCGCGTTCTCGGATGCGTTGGATCATCTGTACCAGCTTGGCCCCCTCATCCGGGTTCATGCCGGCTGCGGGCTCATCGAGTAACAGCAGGCTCGGTCCGCTGGCCAGCGCAATCGCGATTTCCAACTTGCGCTGCTCGCCATAGGGCAGGGCGTGGGCCAGCATGTCGCTGCGGTGACCCAGGTCGACGAAGTCAAGGATCTCCCTGGCTGTGGCCTCGACCTGCGATTCTTCTCGGCGCCAAGCACTGCTTCGCATCAGGGCCGCCAGCCAGCCGTGCTGTTGGCGCACATAACGGCCGGTCCGGATGTTGTCGAGCACGCTCAACTGGGGGAATAGGCTGGTGATCTGAAAGGTGCGGGCCACGCCAAGGCGAGCCATGTCGTGGCTGGCCAGGGGGGTGCAGTCGCGTCCCTGGAACATGATTTGTCCCTGGCTCGGTGGCATCAGGCCGGCCACCATGTTGAATACGGTGGTCTTGCCTGCGCCGTTGGGGCCAATCAGTCCGACCACCTCACCAGCGACCACGGAAAAGCTCACATCCTGCACCGCTACCAGACCGCCAAATCGGTGGCCCAGGCCTTCAACCTGCAGCAGGGCTGAGTTCTGGCTCATGCGCGCTCCTTGCGCACAAAGCGCTGCCACAGGCTGACCAGCCCGCCGGGCAGGAACAGCACACATCCGATCAGCAGGGCTGCAAACACCACCATGCGCCAGGAGCCGACCGCCCGCAGCCATTCCAGCAGCACGATGTAGACCAGTGCGCCAATGATCGGGCCCAGCGTGGTGCCCTTGCCGCCGACGATGACCATGATCACCAGGGCCGACATATAGCTCAGCGACATCAGGTCGGGTGTGATCACGCGCAGGTAGTGGCCATAGAGCGAGCCGCCTACTCCTGCCATGGCGGTGGCCACGGTGAAGGCCATCCACTTGGTGCGAAAGGCATTGATGCCGATGGACTGCGCCAATTCGGCGTTCTCACGCACGGCCACATAGGCCCGGCCGGTACGGCTTGTTTCCAGGGCGCGGCAGACATAGATGCCCAGGACCAAGAAGCCCAGGGCCAGAAAGTACATGTTCTGTGCCAACGCGAAATCGAGCCCCAGACTGTCGATGCGGAAAGCGGGAATCTGGGAGATGCCCATGGGGCCGCGGGTCACATCCACCCAGTAATTGGTGATGGTCTGCAAGATCGCCCCAAAGCCCAGCGTGAGGATGGCAAATTGCGGCCCGACGATGCGCAGCGCCACAAAGCCGATCGCCATCCCGAACAGACCGGCCACCAGCCCGGCGATCAACGGTCCCCACCAGATGGGTAGGCCCAAGTTCATCACCAGCAGGGCCGATGTGTAGGCGCCGATGCCAAAAAAGGCCGCATGCCCGAAGCTGAGTTCGCCCAAGTAGCCGATGATGATGTTCAGGCTCAGGGCCAGCAGGCTGTAAATGGCCCAAAGAGTCATCATGTGCAGGATGAAGTCGTTGCTGAGCACGAGCGGGGCCAGCAAGGCCGCCAGCAGCGCTGCGCCCCATGCCCAGTTGTGGGAGCTTGAACGGCGGGTCATTTACGCATCGGGGGAGGGTTGAACAGCCCGTTGGGGCGCCACAGCAGCACGATGATGATGATGGCGTAGCCGATGGCCTCCTTGAAGCCCATCGAGATGTAGCCGCCACCGAGCGACTCGGCCACGCCCAGGATGAGCCCACCGAACAGCGCGCCGGTCACACTGCCCAGGCCGCCCATGACCACCACGATGAAGCCCTTGAGCACCGCCCAGTCACCAACGGTTGGAAACAGCATGGCGGTGGGCCCGACCAAGGCGCCAGCCAGCGCGGCCAGCGCACAAGCCAGGGCGAAGGTGTAGGCGTGTACGAATCGGGTGTTGATACCGGTCAGGGCTGCGCCAGCCGGCTCTTGCGCGGTGGCCTGCATCATCTTGCCCATGCGGGTGGAGTGAATGAACCAGTAGACGGCTGCGATCAGCAAGCTTGCAACCACGATCACCCCGACCCGC
>JAXITB010000293.1:0-4195 GCA_034680305.1 Polaromonas sp.
CGGCACGCTGACCGACAACAACGGGCGCAAGGCCGACTTCCGCAACGTGATCATCATCATGACCACCAACGCGGGCGCCGAGACCATGAACAAGGCCACGATCGGCTTTACCAATCCGCGTGAAGCAGGCGACGAGATGATTGACATCAAGCGCCTTTTCACGCCGGAGTTCCGTAACCGGCTCGATGCCATCGTTAGCTTCAAGGCGCTCGATGAGGCGGTCATTCTTCGTGTGGTCGACAAGTTCCTCTTGCAGCTTGAGCAGCAACTGGCAGAAAAGAAGGTGGAGGTCACCTTCACCGATGGCCTGCGCAAGTACCTCGCCAAAAAGGGCTTCGATCCGCTCATGGGCGCCCGGCCGATGCAGCGCCTGATTCAGGACACCATCCGACGGGCCTTGGCCGACGAACTGCTCTTTGGCCGCTTGGTCGACGGTGGCCGTCTGGCGGTCGACATCAAGCTGTCGACCGACGACAAAGGGGTGGAAAGCGGCGAGGTCACACTCGATATTCAGCCCCTGCCCAAGAAAGAGGGCAAAGCCAAGCCAGAGTCTGAGGAAGCCACGACGGGTTGATGGGCGTCGGGCAGGGCTAGTCCTGCTCGATGCTGCCCTCGCTTGCCTCGGTCGGTGGCCGGCGACCCCGGGGTACGCCAATGTGACGCTCATGACGGGCGCGGGCCAAGGTGATCTGTCGTTGTCTTTCTGAAAAGCTGCGGCGTTGCTCGGCAGTCAGGCTGTCGTGACAGCGCGGACAACTGACGCCTTCTTCATAAAGGTGAGAGCTCTTGTCCTCGGCGCTCAACGGGTGTCGGCAGGAGCGGCACAGCTCGAAATGACCGGGTTGCAGATCGTGGCCGACTGAGACCCTTTCGTCAAAAACAAAGCATTCGCCTTGCCAACTGCTTTGCGCTGCAGGGACGGTCTCCAGGTACTTCAGGATGCCGCCTTCGAGGTGGTAGACCTCATCGAAGCCCTTGGTGCGCATGAAGGCGGTTGATTTTTCGCAGCGTATGCCACCGGTGCAAAACATGGCCACCCGCGGCTTCTTTCCATCGCGCTCGGCCAGCAGGCCGCCCGGCTGCATCTGGTCTTCGACCCATTGGGGCAACTGCGAGAAGCTGCGAGTCTGAGGGTTGATGGCGCCCTCAAAAGTGCCCACCTGGACCTCGTAATCGTTGCGCGTGTCGATCAGCACCACGTCAGGCTGGTTGATCAGCGAATTCCAGGCCTGCGGTTTGACGTAGCGCCCAGCCATGTTGCTGGGGTCGATTCCATCGACTCCCAGGGTCACAATTTCTTTCTTGAGCTTGACCTTGAGCCGATAGAAGGGCTCGCGCCGACTCCAGGATTCCTTGTGCTCCAAATCGGCCAGACGCGGGTCGCTGCGCAGATGAGCCAGCAGTTGCCGGATTGACGTCTCGGGACCGGCTACCGTGCCATTGATGCCTTCCCGTGCAAGCAGCAAGGTGCCCTTGATCTGTCTGGTGTTGCAGTATTCGAACAGCGCATCGCGCAGTTGGACATGGTCGGGCAGGTGCACGAACTTGTACAGCGCTGCGGTTAAGAATTCGGACATGGGTTGATGCGGGTGAAGCCCGGCCGTCATTGTCGCCGAGTCGGGGGTGGCCGTAGTCTGTCATGATCAGCCCGACGGCTGTCTCCGCCCGAGACTGGGGTGGATCGCGTGCTCCTGTCTGGCTCAGTGGCAGGCGGCGTGCAATGTCAGCGCCGACGTCCGCCCAGCAGGCCCCCCAGGACACCCCGAACAATTTCTCGGCCCACCGAGCTGCCAATGGTGCGCACTGCCGACTTGATCAGCGTCTGCGCCAGACCCTCGCGCCGGCCGCCCCGAGGGCCGCTCGAGCCGAGCAGGGCATCTTTGAGGCCGTCGATCACGCCATTGGCACCGGACGCCGTGGCCACACTGGCGTCTTGTGGTGGCGTTTTTGACAGCTTTTCATGGGCTGACTCCCGATCGATGGCTTGCTCGTAGACGCCGGCCACCAGCGACTGTTGCAGCAGGCTCTGGCGCTGGGCCGGCGTGATTGGCCCGAGTTGACTGGCCGGCGGCATGATGAAGGCGCGCTCGGTGGGGGAGGGCCGCCCTTTGCTGTCGAGCAGGCTCACCAGTGCCTCGCCGACGCTCAATTCGGTGATGGCGCGCTCGATGTCCAGACCGGCTTGCGGGCGCATGGTTTGCGCGGTGGCCTTGACCGCTTTTTGGTCGCGCGGCGTGTAGGCCCGTAGCGCGTGCTGGATGCGGTTACCCAACTGGGCCAGCACGCTGTCGGGAATGTCGAGCGGGTTTTGCGTCACGAAGTACACGCCGACGCCTTTGGATCGGACCAGGCGAACAACCAGCTCGATCCGTTCGATCAGGGCCTTGGGCGCCTCGTTGAAAAGCAGGTGCGCCTCATCGAAGAAAAACACGAGTTTGGGCTTGTCCAAGTCGCCCACTTCGGGCAAACGCTCGAATACCTCCGAAAGCATCCACAGCAAAAAAGTGGCGTACAGACGGGGTGAATTGAGCAGCTTGTCGGCGGCCAGCACGTTGACCACGCCATGCCCCTGGTTGTCGGTCTGCATGAAGTCGTCGATGTTGAGCATGGGCTCGCCAAAAAACTGGGTGCCGCCTTGGGTCTCTAGCTGCATCAGGCCTCGGGCAATTGCCCCCACGCTGGCCGCACTGATGTTGCCGTAGCTGGTGGTGTAGTCCTTGGCGTTGTCTCCGACATGCTGCAACATGGCTCGCAGGTCTTTGAGGTCAAGCAGGAGCAGGCCCTGGTCGTCGGCAATCTTGAAGACCAAATTGAGGACGCCGGCCTGGGTTTCATTGAGCCCCAGCATGCGTCCCAGCAGGAGCGGGCCCATGTCGGAGATCGTTGCGCGTACCGGATGGCCTTGTTCGCCAAAGACGTCCCACAGTTGGGTGGGGCAGGCCTGCGGGGCGGCTAGGGTCAGGCCCCGCTCGGTCAGCGCCGCCTTGAGCTTGTCCGAGGGTTGACCAGGCTGGCTGATGCCGGTGAGGTCGCCCTTGACATCGGCCATGAAGACGGCGACTCCCAGCCGCGAAAACTGTTCGGCCAGCGTTTGCAGGGTGACCGTCTTGCCGGTGCCGGTGGCACCCGTGATGAGGCCATGTCGGTTGGCCAGTTCGGGCAGCATTTGGCAGACCGTCTTGTCGTTCTTGGCGATCAGCAGGGCTTGGGCCATGGGGGTGCTCATGTGAAAAGTAAAATGGTCCACCAAGGTTAATTCAAAATCAAGAGGTTCTTCAGTGGCCGGACACAGCAAATGGGCGAATATTCAGCATCGCAAGGGGCGCCAAGACGAAAAACGCGGCAAGATCTGGACCCGGATCACCCGTGAAATCATCGTCGCCGCGCGCTCCGGTGGTGGCGACATCAACATGAACCCGCGTTTGCGACTGGCCATCGACAAAGCCAAGGCGGCCAACATGCCGGCCGACAACATCAAGCGCAATGTGGACAAGGCCACCGGGAATCTGGAGGGGGTCAACTACGAAGAGATCCGTTACGAAGGCTATGGCATCGGCGGCGCGGCGATCATGGTCGACTGCATGACGGACAACCGCGTACGAACCGTTGCTGAAGTGCGCCACGCGTTGTCCAAGTATGGCGGCAATATGGGAACCGAAGGCTCGGTGGCCTTTCAGTTCAGGCACTGCGGGCAGTTTGTTTTTGCGCCCGGCGCCAGTGAGGACAAGGTCATGGAAGTCGCCTTGGAGGCTGGCGCTGAAGATGTCATCAGCGATGATGACGGCACCATTGAGGTGCTGTGCGCTGCAGCCGATTTTGAATCGGTCAAGAAGGCCCTTGAGGCGGCCGGCTTGCAGGCCGAACTGGCCGAAGTCACGATGCGGGCCGACAACAGCATTGAATTGACCGGCGAAAGTGCGCAGAAAATGCAGAAACTGCTGGATGTCCTCGAAGACCTGGATGACACCCAGGCCGTGTATCACAACGCCGATCTCACGCTGTGAGTCGGCCAGAAAGAAATCGAATGAAGGTTCTGGTTGTTGGGGGAGGGGGTCGGGAGCACGCACTGGCCTGGAAGGTGGCCCAGTCCCCGCTGGCGGGGCTGGTCTATGTCGCCCCCGGCAACGGCGGCACCGCACGCGAGCCCGGGGTCGAGAACGTCCCCATCCCGGCGGACGACATCCCGGGGCTGGTC
>JAXITB010000294.1:0-4193 GCA_034680305.1 Polaromonas sp.
GGCCCAGCGTGCCCATCGCGGGCTTGAGCAGCGGCGCGACGATGCGGAAATAGATGCCCATCTCGCTGCAGCCGTCCATGCGCGCCGCCTCGATCAGCTCCTTCGGGATCGAGGACGACACGAACTGGCGCATCAGGAAGATGCCGAACGCGCTGGCGGCACCGGGGATTTACAGCGCGCGCGGCTGGTTGATCCAGCCCAGCAGGTCCATGATCATGAACGAAGGGATCATGCCCAGGAAAGACGGGATCAGCATGGTGCCCATCACCAGGGCAAACAGGGCCTTCTTAAAGGCAAATTCATAGGCGGCAAAGGCGAAGCCGGCCATGGAGCAAAACAGCAGGGTCAGCCCAGTGCTGAGCACGCCCACATACAGCGACCAGCCCAGGTTGATCCAGAAGGGGATCTTCTGCATCAGGATGCCGATGTTGTCGAAGAAATGCTCGCCAAACCACAGCGGCGGCGGCACCCGGAAGATGTCGGCGCGCTCATGGGTGGAGAAGACGAACATCGCGTAAAAAGGCGCCAGCATGGCCAGGCCGCCCAGTATCAGGAACAGCCAGCCCAGGGGCCCCAAGCTGGCCGTGCTGCGGGTCGAGTCAGACGACATGGATCACTGCCCCTTGACCCGAAACGCCCGGTTGGTCACCAGCGTGAGCACCACGATGACGGCAAACAGCAGCCAGGAAATCGCGCTGGCCAAACCGAAATCAACAAACTCGAAGGCGGTGCGGTACATGTACATGGCGGTGGTCATGCCGGCGTATTCGATGCCGCCTTTACCGCCCGTGAGAATGAAGGGCTCTTCAAACAACTGCAAGCCGCCGATGACGGTGAGCGTCACGCCAAAGTACATCATGGGTTTGAGTTGCGGCAAAGTGATGTGCCAAAACACACGCCAGCCGCTGGCTCCATCGAGGCGGGCCGCCTCGTAGAGGTCACGCGGAATGCTCTGCATGGCCGCCACATACAAGATGGTGTTAAAGCCCACGTAGCGCCAGAACACGACCAAAGCCACCACCGGCTTGATGGTGCCGGGCTGACCCATCCAGTCAATGTTCTCGGCCGGCAGGATCTCGCTGAGCACGGGCAACTGGGCCAGCCCTTGCAGCATGGCATTGACCGCGCCGTAGTCGGTCGAAAACAGGGTGCCAAACATGATGGCAATGGCCACCGTGGAGGTGATGTAGGGCAAGAAATACACGCCCATCGCCGCATTGCGCCAGCCGCCCAGCCGCTCATTGATCAGGTAGGCCAGCGGAATGGCCACCAGGTGTTGCGGCAGCCCCGAGGCAATGGCCAGCCACAAGGTGTTTTCCAGGGACACCCAGACCAGAGAATCATCCAGCGCGAAACTCAGGTTTTCGAGCCCCACAAACTTCATCGATGAGACGCCCTGCACCGGGTCCCAGGCGTGAAACATCAGAACAAACGAAAACCCAATCGGGAACAGGCCGAAGACCAGGAACAGAAAGACGAAAGGCGCCACCAGCAGGTAAGGCGCCCAACGCTGCCCACCCAGCGTCATCGCTGCGCTCTCCGTTGAACCATGCGGTGCGCGTCAGCCAGCGCGGCATCGATGGCCTTGCCCCGGGTCAGGACCAGGTCGAGCTCGGCGTTGACCATTTCTTCGGCGATGGGGTCATTGCGAAACACCCGCGTGGGCTTGATCTTTTGCGCCGTCTCGCGCCACAGCAGCCGGGCTTTCTGCCCACCCAGATACGTCACCGGCTGATCGAAATAGGCGCCAGCCTGCGCCTCCAGCAGCGCCGGAAAAGCATTGAAACGCTCGAAGGCCAATTGCTGCTGGGCCTTGTCGAGCGTCAGGTGCTGGATCAGATCCCAGGCCAGAGCCTTTTGCGTCGATTTTTTAGGAATCGCATAAAAAGTCCCCCCCCAGGAAGTGGCCACGCCCTCGGGCAGTGGTCCGCTGCGCCATTGGCCGGCCGATTGCGGCGCCAGCCAGTTCTGCAAGTGCCCGCCGAGCCAGGCGCCCATCATCTGCACGGTGACGTTGCCACGCTTGAGCCCCTCGCCCCACTCGTTGGACCAGGCATTGACCTTCGCGTCCAGACCGGCATCGCGCACCCGCTTGGCCAGTTCAAACGCCCGCTTAAAGCGCGGCGCACTGCCCACCAGCGACTGGCCCTGCGCGTCGTAGTAGATGCCCTCGCCGGCCTGCACACCAGCGCGAATGACCAAATCCTTGACATCACGGGCGTGCGCCACAAGGTAAACGCCCGTCTTGTCTTTGATCTGCTTGCCGGCCCCGATGAAGCTGTCCCAGTCGGCCGACAGTTGCTCGGGCTTGACGCCCGCTTTTTGCAGGGTGTCGAGGCGATAAAACATGGCGCCCGGCCCAATGTCAGTGGGCAAGGCCACCTGGCCAAAGCTGTCGTGGTGGGCCTGCGCCCAGGCGTATGCCACCAAGCGGGACTGAAACGGCTTGGCCCCATAGGGCGCCAGGGCCAAGTCTTCGAGGCCGCCACTTTGCGCAAAGCGCCCCAGGTACCCGTACTCGATGGTCATCACGTCAGGCAGACCGGAAGACGCCGACAGCGCGGTGGTCATGGCGGTGTGGTGATCGGCGAACTCGCGCGAGACCACCTTAACCTGCACCGTCGGGTGCTTTTTCTGCCAAGCGGGCAAAGCGGCCCGCACCACATCGTCGACAGACGGAAAGGCCGCGACGGTGAGCACGGTCTGCGCCCAGGCCGAGGAACAGAGCAAGAGCGGCAGTGCGAGGAGTCGAAGGGAAGACACCATGGTTTAAGCCCGTTGAAAGCGCTTTCATTTTAGAGTCGAGCACTTTCAGACCCATCAGTGTTTACCCTTTATGGGCCCTCAAGGATCGCCTGCCCCATGGCCGAGATCGCCTGTTCTGACGGTCGCCTTCGCGCAGCTTGCGAGCCAAATGGCGCCGCCATCCGCAGGTGGCGTCAGTCGGCCCGAACCCCGGCCTTGCTCACCACCGGCCGCCAGCGGGCGATTTCCTTTTGGATCATCTGACCAAAGGCCTCGGGCGTCGCGGGCGTGGCCCATGCCCCTTCGGATCGCAGTCGGGCGCTGACCTCCGCCGAACTCAGGCTGGCGTTGATGATCTGGTTGAGCTTTTGAACCACGGCGGCCGGCGTGCCGGTGGGGGCCACCACGCCATACCACTGGTCGGCCTCGAACTGCGCCAAGCCGGGCACACCAGATTCGGCCAAGGTCGGTACATCGGGCAGCGCCTCCAGTCGCTGAGGGCTGGAAACCGCCAGCGCACGCAGCTTACCGGCCTTGACCATGGGGATGATCGCCGGTGCGCCAGTGAACACCATCTGCACCTGCCCGGCCACCGCATCACTGACCGACGGCGCGGTGCCTCGGTAGGGCACATGAACGATGAAGGTCTGCGTGGCCAGCTTGAAGTATTCGACGGCCAGGTGTGCTGCTGAGCCGTTACCGCCCGACCCATAGTTCACCTGGCCCGGCCGGGCCTTCAGGTAGGCAATCCACTCGCCCACCGTCTTGACCGGCAGCGACGGCGTGATGGCCATGACATTGGGCACACGGGCGACCCAGGCCACCGGCGCAAAAGACTTGACCGGGTCATAGGGCAGTTGGGGGTAGACGTGCGGCGCGAATGCCAGAGTGCCCACATGCCCCATGAGCAGCGTGTAACCGTCTGCGCTGGCTTTGGCCACCCTGTCGGCCCCGATGGTGCCGCCAGCGCCCGGCACGTTTTCAACCACCACCGCGGCGCCCGTCGCTTCCGTGATTTTCTGGGCGATGGTGCGAGCCAGGACGTCAGGACTGCCACCGGGTGGAAAAGGCACGACCAAGCGAATCGGCTTGGAAGGATAAGTTCCCTGGGCGAGAACGGGAACAGCAGCCGCCAACGAGCAGGCCAGTGCCCAAAGGCGAAATCGGTAGGAGATCTTCATCGCTGACATTCTCCATCGCTTGGGGGCCACACACCAGCCAACTTCCCTGCGCTGCCTCGTCCGTGCGGACTCTGTGAGCCCCTCGATGGGGCCTAGCCGTCCTAGCGCAAACCCCCGATGGTCATCCCAAGCGGGACGGTCCATGCGTGGCAAGCCGCGCATCAGGCACATCATTGAGTGTCAGCCCATCTTGGGACATTGGCCTCGTTTCTGTGCAAGGGCTTTGATGCATTCGTTAGGATCTCAAAAGTTGCACTCATGCGGCGA
>JAXITB010000295.1:0-4187 GCA_034680305.1 Polaromonas sp.
CACAGGTGACTGAGACAAACACCATCGAATCGTAAAAACCACCCCCCTCACAGGTAACGTGTTTTAGCGGTCCAAAGGGGGACAACGACCATCAGACCCGCATCAATCCTCAGTTCAACTCCCCAACTCTAGACAGCACAAGGCTTGGAGAAGCCCTTTTGACAGATTTTGCAAATACTGTACATTCATCCAGCATTAGTGACATTTGGTAACCGGATTCCAAGGCGACGGAGCGCGGATTTGGGTGGGGCCCCATGCACTGAAAAAAACAAGAACGAGGAGACAACCGGTGAGCAAACCACTGACCTACGCAGACATCTTGCTCAGTCTGCCCGTCGACGACACGCTCAAGACATTTCTGGAGCGCCACGCGCTGCCCCTGCCAGCAGGCTGGGAGTGGAGCGACAACACCGCCACCTCACGGCGACTCATCCGCTTGGTGCAAAGTCACCCTGAAACGGCCTTGCGCGACCGTATCGTGGCGGGTCTCCACGCCAGTGCCTCGCTGGCCCACCCTCTGGGCAAACAGGCCCTGTTTCAGGCGGCCCATGAGAGGGCCGCCGAGTTGATGGGTCTGATTGCTTGCAAGAGCGATTTGCACCGAGCGTTTTGGCTCTATGTGCACCACCCTGACCTGTTTGACGCCGCCGCCGAGATCGAATACCTCGACCACCACGAGCCACAAGCCCAGCATCATGATCTGGGCATCAGCCGTCCGGTCCTTCAGGAGGAAGAGGCACTGGCCGCTTTCGCAGAAGCCATCAAGGGCTTCTATCAGCGAGAGCTGGGTTGCGGCGAGGTGTGCGTCGTCAACCTGCTTGAGCGGGCCCGAGGCACCCAGCTGATCTCAGTCCATGCCAAGGACTTGGCCACCGCCCGGCTGGAATTTGAAGGCAGCCAGCTCCAGCGGCGCGTCGGCAGTCCCAACATTCACATGGCTCTGGAGTACTCGCCCGCGACAGGTGTGGCCCGAACCATCATTCGGGGTGGTGCCAGGTACCACGCCATGTTGTGCGATGCATTTGCCCGCCATTTGCTGGGGGCCAACACCGATGCGCAGCGCATCCCGGCCCCCAGATTGGATCTGTCCGCTCTGCGCTTAGGACTGAACGTTCCGCAGGCGATCGAAGATGGTTTTGTGGCCATGCAGGTCAAGAACGTGGTGGTCGTCAGCGAATGCGGCCGACTCAAGATGGAGTGCGTGGCCAGTGCGGTGACCCCCGATGGCCACCCAAACTCCCCCACTTATGGCCACGTCAAACTCCCCCACCTGAGTTGATCGGGGACAGGCGGTAAACGCTGGCGCCGCCGGCACCTGTTGGCAGGACACGAGATCCGGTCTTCCCCGAGGGAAGGCCAAGGAGTGAATGTCTTGAAACCGAACCAACAAGCGACGGTGTACACGCTGCTCGAGCGCGGCACGACCCAACGTGAGATCGCCCGCATTACCGGCATAGACCGCAAGACGGTCAGGAGCTACCAGCGCCGCTGGCTGGCCAGATATGACCAGTCGGCAAATTCCCCCGGGGTGGCCACCGGCTCTGAGGCCGTGGCCGCTCAAACTCCCCCACCCCGGCCACCGGCTACTACGCCTGTTGGCGCCGCGGCAGCCACCTCCCTGTGCGAACCCTACCGCGCCTTCATCGAAGCCCAGTTGCGCCTCAAGCGCAACGCCGTGGCCATCTTCCAGGACTTGGTCGATACACACGGCTTTGCCGGCCAGTACAACTCGGTCAAGCGCTTTGTGGCCAAGCTGCGGCGCAAGGAGCCCGAGCAGTTTGACCGGCTCAGCTTCCTGCCGGGCGAGGAGATGCAGGTCGACTACGGCGAGGGTGCGCCCACCCTCGTGCCGGGCAGCGACAAGTACCGCAAGCCGCGCCTGTTTGTGGCCACGCTGCGCTACTCGCGCGCAAGCTTTCGCTGCGTGGTCTGGAGGTCCGGCCAGCAGGTCTGGGCCGAGCTGCACGAGCGGGCCTTTCGCCACTTTGGCGGCTGCCCCCAGTACGTGGTCTTGGACAACCTCAAAGAAGGCGTGCTCAAGCCCGACCTGTACGAGCCCGAGCTCAACCCTGTGTATGCCGCCACCTTGAAGCACTACGGCGTGGTGGCCGACCCGGCCCGGGTGCGCGACCCCAACCGCAAAGGCACGGTGGAGCACGCCATTGGCCACACCCAGGCCACTGCGCTCAAAGGCCGGCGCTTTGAGTCCATCGAAGCGCAGAACACATTCCTGGCAAACTGGGAGCGCAACTGGGCGGCCAAGCGCATTCACGGCACCGAGCGGCGCCAGGTGCAGGCCATGTTCGAGGAGGAGCGGCCTCACCTCAAGGCCCTGCCGCTGAGGGGTATGCAGTTCTTCAAGCAGGAGCAGCGCACAGTCTGCGACGACAGTTGCGTGCGCATCGAGCACAGCAGCTACGCCGCCCGGCCGGCCCCCATTGGCTCGAAGGTGCTGGTGCGCATCTACGCGACCCGCATCGAGATTCGTGAGTTCGCCGGCGGCGCCTTACTACGCACCCACGCCAAGGCTGAGCGGCCAGGTACGGTGGTGCTGCCCATGCAAGAGCGGGTGTTCAACCCCTCGCGCGAGACGCGCCATATCTTGCGCCAGGCCCAGGCCATCGGCGCGCAGACCAGCCGACTGTGCGAGCTGCTGTTTGCCATCGAGGGCCGGGTCGGCCAGCGCAAGCTCTGGGGCATTGTGGGCTTGGCCAAGCACTACCCAGCCCAATGCGTCGAGACGGCCTGCGCCCAGGCGCTGGCGCAAGGGGTCTACAGCTACACGCATGTCAAGGAGTTGACCAAGAGGGCCTTTGAGGAGGCAGCAACCGCCATGCAGGCCGCAAGGTCACCAGAAGGGGGTGCGCCCGCCTCAGCGGCTGCGCCCAGTGTGCCGGCCTTGACCCAGCAGCACAGCCTGATTCGCCAGGCCGACGAATATGCCGACCTGTTTGATCTGGCCACCACGGCCGCTGCGGCCGCTACGGCCAGTGCCGAAGGAGGTCAGTCATGAATATGGCCGAGATGGAACGCGCCTTGCGCGAGCTGCGCCTGTCGGGTATGGCGCAGACCCTGTCGACCCGGGTGATGCAGGCCCAGGCTGCCCAGCAGCCTTTCCTGGAGACCTTCGCGGCCATGGTCCAAGACGAGCTGGACCAACGCCGCTCGCGCCTGATAGAGCGGCGCTACAAGCGCTCCGGGCTGGACGAGAAGGCCTCGCTGGCCGATCTGGACTGGCGCTTTAATCCCAAGCTGCCCAGAGCGGCCTGCTTTGAGTTGCACACGCTCAAGTTCATCGCCGAAGGCGCCAATGCGCTGATCGTGGGCAAGCCAGGCACCGGCAAGAGCCATGTGGCCAAGGCTCTGGCCCACCAAGCCGTCTGCCAGGGCTATGACGTGCGCTACCTGGAAGCCGATGCTCAGTTTGCCCGCTACGCACTGGCTGGCGCCGCCGAGCGCGCCGAACTGCTCAAGGGCTGGGTCGAGCCCGACTTGCTGGTGCTCGACGATCTGTTCCTGGCACGGCGCATCAGCCCAGAAGCTGCCGAGGTCTTGCAGGCCATCGTCCATCAGCGCTACAAGCGCCACCGTGCCATCGTCATCACCTCTAACCGGGTGGTGCAGGACTGGGGCAAATACCTGGCCGATGCCACCATGGCCACCACCATCCTCGACCGGCTCATGCACCGCTGCACCATGCTCGAGTTCGAGGGCAGGAGCTACCGCCTCAAAGAGGCCGCAGCGCGCCTGGCCATCAGCCCAGAACCGTCATAATCCGGCCGTCTTGCCTGGGGGAATTTGGGGTGGCCACGGGTGGGGGAATTTGAAGTGGCCATCGGGGTGACCGACCAGCGCTGCGTGACCGAGCTGCTCAGAGACTGTTTCGGCGCGGACAACCCGCTCACCCGTGGCTGGTCCATTCAGGCCGCCACGCTCAATTTTTACCTTCCTCCGGAGCCAGGACGCAGCCGCTGCTCGGTCGTGATCGTGGAAGTCACCAGCCGTGGTCGGCTCAATCTGCACAAGTTCGATGAAAAGTTGCGCGTTCAGCTCGAAGGCTATTTGGTGCAACTGGGCATTCTGCAGGACCAGCAGGTGCTCAAACCCAGCGCAAGCATGACCCTACCGGGCAGGATGTCGCACAGCGATCTGTTTGGTTGAGGCGATCATGGACGCGACCCTTCATC
>JAXITB010000296.1:0-4161 GCA_034680305.1 Polaromonas sp.
GAGATCGGCTCCTTGGCGATCTTCATGATCTTGCGGATCTTGTCCTCCGGGATCTCCATCTTGGCTGCCAGGATGCCCGCGTCTGGCTCGAAGCCGAACTCTTGCAAGTGCTGGCGCGACAGGCGGTTCATCTTGTTGATGGTCTCGATCATGTGCACCGGAATGCGGATGGTGCGGGCCTGATCGGCGATCGAGCGGGTAATCGCTTGCCGAATCCACCAGGTGGCGTAGGTCGAGAACTTGTAGCCACGGCGGTACTCGAACTTGTCGACCGCCTTCATCAGGCCGATGTTGCCTTCCTGGATCAGGTCCAGGAACTGCAGGCCGCGGTTGGTGTACTTCTTGGCGATCGAGATGACCAGACGCAAGTTGGCCTCGATCATCTCCTTTTTGGCGTCGCGCGAGGAGCGCTCGCCCTCGTTCATGCGCTTGTTGATGTCCTTGAGCTGCTCGAGCGGGACCACCACGCTGGCCTGCAGTTGCGCCAGCTTGGCCTGCAATTCCTGCACCGCCGGAATATTGCGACCCAAAATGGCCGACCAGGGCTTGCCGGCGGCGGCCTGCTTTTCCACCCACTTGGGGTTGAGCAGGTTGGGCGGGAAGTCCTTGATGAACATCTCTTGCGGCATGCCGCATTTGTCGACGATGATCTTGCGCAATTCACGCTCGACCTTGCGCACAGTGTTGACCTGTTCGCGCAGCATGTCGCACAGGCGTTCAATGGTCTTGGCGGTAAAGCGCAGCGTCATCAGCTCCTCGCTCAGCGCCTTTTGTGCGCGGGCGTAGGTCGGCGTGCCATAGCCTTCCTTGTCGTAGATGCGGCGCACACCTTCAAAGAGGGTCGCGATCCGGTCCAGGCGGACCAGCGCCTCCTTCTTCATCTCCTCGAGCTTCTTGGTCAGGGCTTTGGAGCCGCCCTTGCCGTCGTCGTCGTCTTCCTCGTCGAACTCGTCGAAGTCCTCTTCGGCCACATAGTCATCGGCCTCGTTGGGGTCGGAAAAGCCGTCGACCACATTGGAGATGACGATCTTGTCGTCGCGAATCTCCTGCGCCATTTTGAGAATTTCGGCAATGGTGGCCGGGCTCTCGGAGATGGCCTCCATCATGCGCTGCAGTCCGCCTTCGATGCGCTTGGCGATCTCGATCTCGCCCTCGCGGGTGAGCAACTCGACCGTGCCCATTTCGCGCATGTACATGCGAACCGGGTCGGTGGTGCGACCGAACTCGCTGTCGACGGTCGACAGGGCCGCCTCGGCCTCTTCCTCGGCCTCTTCTTCGGTGGCCACGGTGGGCCCGGTGTTGTTGAGCAACAGGGTCTCGGCATCGGGGGCCTGCTCGTAGACGGCCACGCCCATGTCGTTGAGCATGTTGACCACGACTTCCAGCGTCTCGGCGTCCACCAGTTTGTCGGGCAGGTGGTCGGAGATTTCACCATGCGTCAGGTAGCCGCGGGTCTTGCCCAGCTTGATCAGCGTCTTCAGGCGCTGGCGGCGCTTGAGCATGTCTTCTTCGGACAGGACGGTCTCGTCCAGGCCAAATTCCTTCATCAAGGCCCGCTCCTTGGCCTTGCTGATCTTCATGCGCAGCGGCTTGGCCTTTTCGGCCGACTCGGGCGCCGGCTCTTCGGCGAACTCCGCTTCGATGTCCGACAGGTCCTCGTCGGGCGTCGCTTTGGGCAACTCTTTGCCTTTGCCTTTTTTGGCGGCCTGCTCCTTGGCCGGGGCCGGCGCGGTCGGTTTCTTGACGGCCACTTCCGGGGTCACTTTGCCGGCTTTGAGTTCGGCCTGCTTTTTTGCGGGGGCCTTGCCAGCCGACTGGGCCGCTGCCTTGGTCACTGGCATGGACGTGGCCTTGCCCGGTTCGGGCTTGGCAGCTTTGGCCGTTTTGGTGCTCGGGGCCACTTTACTGACGCTCTTGGCCACGGGCTTGGCCGCCGGTTTGGCGCCAGCTTGTACTGAAGGCTTGGACTGCGCAGGCTTGGCGGCAGCCTTCTTCACAGCGGTCGTTTTGCCGCTGGTTTTGACCGCTGGCTTGGCGGGCTTAGCCGGTTTGGCGACGGTTTTGGCGCTGCTCTTGGCGGCGCCCTTGCTGGCGGGCTTGCTGGCGGACTTGGCGGTGGGCATGGTGCTCTTCCAGATCAAAAAAAACGGCGAACGGACAAAGGCCCAGGGGGCCTGCTGCCGGTCAGGGGCTCACGAAGTGGCGGGTCGGGTCACCATTGCTGCGCCCGACAGCCATGGGCTGGCCTGGCGGCTACTGCGGACCCGGTGGCAAGACCTTGGGCGATCATTTGGTGTGCAGCCCTTGCGGGGGAGGTGGCTCTTGCATCCGAGGGGACCCTGGGGCCAGGGGAGCCGGTGCCGGAGGTGCTGCTGTCGCGCTTGCCGAAAAGACGTCGGATTATACCATCGCATCCATGCTCAGCCGCTGAAGCGCCTCGCCCGTCAGGCCCACCGCAGGCCGCTTGTTGGGCCCAAGCGATGGACGGCGTCCAGGCCATGACCCAGCCGCTTCAGGCAGAGCGCATGGCTGCGGCCAATTCGCGCAGGCGGGCCAGCGCCTGTGGGTCGGTGGCTGCGCGGCGGGCCAGTTCGTCCATTTCCTGCTGTCGGGCCCGTTTGAGCAATTCGTCGAGAACCGGACGTGTTTCCTCCCAACTCGGCTCAATGCCCGCAGGGATCTGCGCCAACTGGCCGGCGGCATAGTCTTGCTGCGGGTGATTGCGCAGGCCCTCGCGCAGGGCCGCCCAGGGCTGCGGACCATGCTCATGGATCTGGGCCTCCAGCCAGGCAAACAAAGGGCCGTGCGGCGCTGGCAGCGCACACAGCAGGGCATGCTCGGCATCATTGAGGCGATCCCACCAGGCCGGCTCGGTCAGCAGCATGCGCAGCACCCGGTCTTCGCGACTGGCCGGTTGAATTCGACCCGGCAGACGCCTGGGGCTGGCCTGCACCCGATCAGCCCGGATCGGGCTGGCCATGCGACTGTCTTGGCCCGACGGGCTGGCGCCCTGAGGCGCCGCGAGTTCGGCCGGCGGCGGGCTGTATCTGCCTGAGCCTGTCGAGCGGCCGCCCGCGCGCCCGCTGGCCGGCTGCCAGATCTGTAGCAACTCGCGGCTGTCGATCTGCACCAGATCAGCGATCTCGGCCAGCAACTGACGTTTGAGCGCGCCATCGGGCAGCGCCTGCCACAGGCTGCGGGCCTGGCTGCCCATGCGCGCACGGCCTTCGGCGGTGCTCATGTCACAGTCCTGGCTGGCCGCATCGATGAGAAAGCGACTCAGTGGCAAAGCCTTTTGCACCTGCTCGGCGAAGGCATCCCGACCTTTTTCGCGAATGAAGCTGTCTGGGTCGTGCTCGGGCGGCAGAAACAGGAACTTGACCGACCGGGTGTCGGTGGCAAAGGGCAGGGCGGCATCGAGGGCTTTGCGCGCCGCGCGCCGGCCGGCGGCATCGCCATCGAAGCTGAACACCACCGCATCGGTGAAGCGAAACAGTTTCTGCACATGGTCGTTGGTGCAGGCGGTGCCCAGGGTGGCCACCGCGTTGGCAAAGCCGAGCTGGGCCAGCGCCACCACATCCATATAGCCCTCGGTCACCAACGCGTAACCGTGTTCACGCAAGGCCGCCCGCGCTTCGAAGAGTCCATAGAGCTCGCGGCCCTTGCTGAAAACAGGCGTCTCTGGCGAATTGAGGTATTTGGGCTTCTCGTCGCCCAGGACCCGGCCACCAAAACCGATGCACTGGCCCTTGACGTTGCGGATGGGAAACATCACCCGGTCCCGAAACCGGTCGTAGCGCTTGCCTTGCTCGTTGCCGTCGTCCTCGGCAGCAATCAGCAAGCCGCTTTCGACGAGAGCGGCATCGGCGTAATCCGGGAAGACCCCCGCCAGAAAGCGCCAGCCGGCCGGTGCGTAGCCCAAGCCGAAGTCTTTGGCGATCTGGCCGGACAGGCCGCGCGCTTTCAGATAGCCGATGGCCGTGGGCGAATCCTTGAGCTGGCGGGCATAGGCCTGGGCCGCTTTTTCCAGGACGTCGCTCAGGCTGGCCTGTTGGTCACGGACCTGTGTCTGCCTGGCCCTTTCTGCCGGAGTGATGTCCTCCTGCGGTACCTGCAGCCCGTACTGCTGGGCCAGGTCCTTGACGGCCTCCGGAAAACTCA
>JAXITB010000297.1:0-4143 GCA_034680305.1 Polaromonas sp.
CCACCTGGCCTGGCAAACCCTGCACCTGCTGGTGCAGTTGAGTCCAGGCTGCGCCCTCACGAGGCAGGGCATCGAGCACATAGACCGTGGCGCCGGCCTGCGCCAGGAGCCGGGCCACGCAGGCGCCCTGCCCCCTGGCACCCCCGGTGACCACCGCGGCCTTGCCCGCCCAATGCATGGATGACGGATCGCTCATCGCCTGGTCCTTATTGGGGCTTGATCCCGGCCGATGCGGCGACGGCGCGAAAACGCTCGATCTCGCTCATCTGAAAGCGCCGCATGTCATTGGTGGCCAAGGCCAGCGGGTCTGATCCGATCTTGCGCGTGAACTCTTTGGTTGCCGGCAGCGCCATGACCTTTTGCACCGCATCGACCAGGCGGTTGGTGACGGCCTCGGGCGTCTCGCTGCGTACGGTCAGCGTAGTCCAGGTGTAGTTGACGTAATCGGGATAGCCCAACTCTTTGGCGGTGGGGATTTCCGGGTAGTCAGGGTGGCGAACGTCGCCAGTGACAGCCAGCGCCCGCAGCTTGCCCGACCTGACCTGCGGCATGGCGGCGATCAGGTCGCTGACGGCCCAGTCGATCTGGTTGCCCAGAAGGGCCAGGAACACCTCGGGCGCCCCCCGGTAGGGCACGTTGACATGGTGGGTTTTGGTCAAGGCGCCAAACCATTCGGCCGACAGGTGAAAGCCGGCGGTGTAGCTGCCCACATTGAGTTTTTTCTGGCTGTCTCGGCCAGCTTGCACAAACTCAGCCAGGGTCTTCAGACGGGGGTTGGCCTCCGAGGCGATCAGCACCATCATGCCGCGGGTCAGTCCGCTGATGGGTTTGAGGTCCTTGAGGGCGTCATAGGGAATGTCTTTGATGACCACCGGATTGACTGCCAGATGCGTGTTGGTTCCAAGGAACAGGGTGTAGCCATCGGCCGGGGCCTGCTTGACCGCCATGGCTGCAATCACGCCATTGCCCCCGGCGCGGTTCTCCACCACCACCGACTGGCCCAGTACAGAAGACAACTGCTCGGCGAAGTAGCGGCCCACGATGTCCGAGCCACTGCCCGGCGAAGTGGGCACCACAATGCGCAGGCTGCGCGAGGGAAAGTTGTCCTGCGCCCAGCTGGATGTGGCCATCAACATGAGCGCACTGGCCAGCGCAGCGAATCTTGTCATCCAAAACGAAGTCATGCTGTGTCTCCTGGTGAGGGGGTTTTGTCTGATCTTTGGGCGTTCAGCCCGGGGCGAAGCGCGGCAAGGCAAAGTCGCCCTCCCGCTCGATGCGCAGGACCACCGGCTGATCGATGCGCAGGGCATTGGGGTCAGGCAGGCCGACCACATTGCTGATCAGCCGCGGACCCTCTTCGAGTTCGATGAGGGCCACGTTGTAGGGCAGTCGGCCCTCGAAGGCCTTGTGATAGGCGATGTGAAACACCACCCAGCTGACGACCTTGGCGCGGCCGCTGGCAGGCGCCCAATGCCAATCGTCATGCAGGCAGGACGGGCACTCGGTGCGGGCGGGCAGCCAGGCATGGCCACAGCGGCGGCACTTCTGGAAGGACAACTGGCCTTGCTGCAGGCTGTCCCAATAGGGTGCCGTCAGCTCGGTACGAATGGGCAGGGGCAGATCGATGTCGCTCATGGCTGGTCCTTACTGCCCCAGGATGAGGGTGGAATGCGTGTGCATGATTCCACCCTGGTTGCTGACGATGCAGGTCTCTGCCCCCGGCACCTGATTGACTGCTTCGCCGCGGATCTGGCGCACGCCTTCAATGACCATCTGCAGGCCTGGCATGCCGGTCTCCGCAAGCAGGCCGCCTGCGGTGTTGAGCGGCAGAGCGCCGCCGACTTCCAGGCGGCCGCCTTCGACGAAATGACCGCCCTCACCTTTCTTGCAAAAGCCGTAGTCCTCGAGCGTGATCAGGGGCACGATGGAAAAGCAGTCGTAGAGCTGGGCCACGTCGATGTCGGCTGGCTGGAGGCCAGCCATCGCAAAAGCGGTCTGCGCCGAAACTGCTGCTGCCGTGCCAGTGAGCACTGGCCGCTGAACCACCTCCCAGGAGGTCTGGCCCTGACCGAAGCCAAGAATCGACACCGGCTTGCTCACCTGCAACTGGTGCGCCCTCTGGGCCGACATCACCACCACCGCGGCGCCGCCGTCAGAGACCAGGCAGCAGTCATCGCGGGTCAGGGGCGCGACGATCAGGCGCGACTGGCGGTACTGCTCGAGCGTCAAGGGTTTGCGCAACTGGGCATTCGGGTTGGTCGCACCATGCTTGCGGCAAGCAGTGACGATGGCGCCGAGCTGATCGCGCGTGGTGCCGAACTCGGCCATGTGCCACTGCGCGATCATGGCGTAGCCCGAGGGCGTGCCGAACCAGCCGAACACGTCGTCGTCACCCCAGGATTTTTCATAGGCATGACGCGAGCCGGTGGCGGGGTTATCGGCCAGGCAGACCAGCGCCACCTCGCACTGCCCGGCCTCGATGGCCATCGCGGCGTAGCTGATCATGCTGATGTTGCTGGCCCCGCCGTGGTCGTACACGCCCCCGATGCGCGGCATCAGGCCCATGGCCTCGGCCAGCTTTTGCGCATACATCATTTCAAACTTGGAGGTCGGGGCCTTGACGAACAGGCCATCGACCATGGATTTGTCGATCCCCGCATCGGCCAGGGCCTTGCGCGCGGCCTCGATGTTCAAGGAGACGGTGCTGCGGCCCTCGAGTTTGCCGAAGGCGGTGTGCCCAACGCCGGCGATGACGGCTTTGCCTCGCATCAGATCACCTCCTCGTCAACCAGTTGCTGCAATTGCTGATCAGTCAAGCCCAGCCACTGTCCATAGACCTCGCGGTTGTCGCGGCCCAGCTCGCCGCTGGGCTTGATCGGCAACAGGTCCGAGCCCTCAAAGCGCAAGGGCGAGCGCATCAGGCAGACCCGGCCGTACATGGGGTGATCGACCCACTCGAGCGCGCCGCGTTCATGCATGTGGGCGTCATGAACCACCTCGTCGAGCTTGCGCACCGGCGCGCAGGGCACGCGGTGCTGCATCAACAGATCGAACAGATGCTGCTTGGGGTGGAGCGCGGTGAACTGCCCGACGAGCTGATCGATGTCGTCCATGTGGTCCACGCGGGACTTCAGGTCGGCATAGCGCGCATCGCTGAGCAGGTCCTCGCGCTGCATGGCTTTGAGCAGGGACTTCCAGTGGGTCTCGCCCACACAGATGATGGCAATGTGGCCATCGCGCGTCGGGTAGACGTTGTAGGGCGACTCGGCCAGTCCGCCGTGGCGGTTGCCGGTGCGCTCAGGCGCCTGCCCTTGCGAGCCGTAATGCAGGCCGAGGTTGGAGGCCAGCGAGGCGTATACCGCCTCTTGCATGGCCACCTCGACCAGGCGGCCGCAGCCGGTGCGTTCGCGCTCGAACAAGGCGGTCATGATGCCCGCGTACAGATGCGTGCCACCAAAGAAATCGCACAGCGCCGGACCGGCCTTGACCGGCGGTCGATCGGGAAAGCCGGTCACGCTCATGATGCCAGCCATGGCCTGGACCGTCAGATCCATGGCCGGGTAGTTGCGGTTGGGGCCGGAGCGGCCGTAGCCCGAGCCGGCCCCATAGACCAGGCGCGGATTGACCTGGCTGAGGGCCTCATAACCCAGGCCCAGACGGTCCATGGCACCGGGGGCAAAGTTTTCGATCACCACATCGCTGCGCTCGACCATCGTCTTGAGCAGCTCACGACCGCGCTCGCTCTTGAGATTGAGCGTGGCAAAGGTCTTGTTGCTGTTGAGCATGGCAAAGGGCAGGGCTGCCCCACCGACCACGCTGCGCCGGCGCAGGTGTTCGCCGCCCTTGGCCTCGATCTTGATGACCCGCGCCCCCGCCATGGCCAGCATGAAGCTGCAGTAAGGGCCGTTGTAGATCTGGCCGAGGTCGACGACGGTCACGCCGTCAAGCGGAAGAGGACGACTCATCTCAGCTCCCCTTGAATTGAGCCGGCCGTTTTTCCGCAAAGGCGCGGGCCCCTTCGGCCACATCGTCGGTGTTTTGCAGCATGCGGCCGATCAAACGCTCTAGCCGCAGGCCCGACTGCAGGTCCAGGTCACGGCTGCGGATGGCCAACTCCTTGGCCGCCTGCACCGCCAGCGGGGC
>JAXITB010000298.1:0-4135 GCA_034680305.1 Polaromonas sp.
AGCACAGTCGCGCCGGGTTTCGTGTGCGCGGCGATAAAGACGGCGATTACCTCAGGCGAAATTTTCGTAGGATAGGAAAAAGCGTTGTATAGCGGTCCCGTGCGCGTTGACGGCAAAGGCGTTTTGTAGAGATCGGCGATGTTTGCCACGGGTGATTGATTCTTTTGGTTGTCGACCTCTTGCGAGTCCGAGTGGACGCAGGTCGCTTCTCGTTCGAGGCTCATAGCCGGTTAGGCCACGGCTTTGACGTGTTGCTTGTTAACGGCTCGCGTGCGAGCCGTTCTCTCGGTGGGAAGGGCGATGTCATTGGATTCGCAAAACCCAGCGACGAGCACTTCAAGCATGTTCACCATACTTCTTTGCTCGTGGTCGGCCGCGGCTTTCAAAGCTAGCTTGAAAGATGGCGAAACGCGCAGGTTCAGCGTGTCGCTTTTTACGTCGTCGAATCGCATGTGATAGCCCCGCAAGTGTCTGTGCATCTGCGGATTTTAGCTGGGCGCTAGAGTCGGGCATTGGGGGTGTCATCGCACATCTGAAGTATCCGCTACGAAGACAACCTCGTGCACTGGATGTCGCGAAACGGATTGCTCGGGCAAAGCACATTGCGCGCCGAGAAGGTGCGGGTCGCAGTGGTGTTGTTCTGTGAGGTGCGGGTCTTTCAAAGACCGCATCCTTCGCCAAACACGGACAAAGGTGCCGTCGCAAGTGTTCGCAAATGGCTTGAGCAGCACGGGGTGGAACCATGAACCTAATGACAGTTGAGGGCTATCACGCCAAGATCGAGTGCGACGAAGAGCTGGGTCTCTTTCGCGGTGAGATTCTTGGGCTCAATGGTGGCGCTGACTTTTACGGCAAGAACCCCGAGGAACTGAGATCCGAATTCAAGAAGTCTTTGCAGGTTTTTCTTGAGATTTGCGAAGAAAAGGGGATTGAGCCCAGGAGGCAGTGCGGAGTCTGATCAAAAGCCGCATCGCGCCGGGGCGGCGCTCCCACAACTTCCTTCACGGGCTGGCTGGGGGTTTGTAGGCACCGCAGCCTCACCGCGCTCTCAACCCGCCTTCTTCACCACCCGCCCCGCCCAAACCGCCTGCGCCAATCGCGCCTCCACCGGCAGCGGCTCGTCATGCAGCCAGGCGGCAATCAGTTCTCCGGCCAGGGTGGTGCCGGCCAGGCCTCGGGAGCCGTAGGCGGTGCTGAGCCACAGGCCGGGCCAGTGGGTTTCGTCGATGGGGCCGATCAGGGGCAGGTGGTCTTTGTAGGCGTAGCGCAGGCCCACCCAAGACTGCGCTTCGCGCTGGGCCAGGCTTGGGGCGCTGTGGGGCAGGAGCTGCTGCAGTTTGCTGAGGTTGTCGGCGTGGCTTTGCGCGCTGGGCTGCAGGTTGGTTTGGTCGCGTTCAAAGCTGGCGCCCAGTTGCCAGCAGGTTTGCCCATGGTTATGGGTGAACTGGGGCACCAGGTGGCCGTGGCCGTTGACGGGCACCGGCGGCAGCACATCGCCTGGCTGCACAGGCGCCCAAGAGACTTGCCCGCGCAGGATTTGCCCGCCTTCAAGCACTAGACCCAGGCCGGCCAGCAGGCGGGCGCTGTCGCTGGCGTTGGCCAGCACCACCAAGTCGGCGCGGGCGAGTTCATGGCCTGATGCGTCCAGGGCCAGCCATAGCTCGGCCTGGCGCTGCAGCCGCGCCACACGGGCGACTTGAGGGCTCAGGCCGGCTTCATGCAGCAAGGCACTGACCAGGGCCGAGGGGCGCACCCAGCCGCCGCTGGCGTGCCAGATGGCACCAGCCAGCAGCGAAGGTTCCAAGCCGCTCATGGCCTGAGCAGGTGCGCTCCAGTGGTGGCCGGCTTCGGGCCAGCTTGAGGGCAGGGCGCCGGTGGCGTCGAGGCGCCTTTGCAAGATGCCGCAGGCGCTGTAGTGCGTGTGCGCCTCCAGCAAGCGCGTGACTTCCGACCAGGTCTGGCGCAAGCCAGCGCGGCTCCAGCGCGAGAGCAGCCCGTCGTCGGGCGATACATGCGGGCTGAGCATGCCCACCGGCAAGCCCGAGGCGCCGGCCGATGGGCAGTCGGCCTCGAGCAGCGTGACTTGCCACGCCCTGCGCTTGAGGCTGGCGGCCACCGCCGCACCGGCCAGCCCCGCGCCGATGACCAGGGCGCTGCCGGGCGCACGCGCTGCGGGCCGGGTGCGGGCTGACTCGCGTGGCTGCCAGCTGGGCTCATAGCAGGCGCGCAGACTTTGCCGCTTCGGTGGGACGCCTTCGACCTTTTCAACGCTAAAGCCGCACTCGGCCAGGCCGTCGAGCACGCTGCTCGCCACCGACCAGGAGGCCAGCCGCGTGCCGCGCCGGCAGCGCCGCGCCATGGCGCGCAGCAGGGCGCGGTCCCACATCTGCGGGTTGCGGTCGGGCGAAAAGCCGTCGAGGTAGATGCTGTCAAACTGACCGTCGAGGGTGCGCAGCATGCGCTCGGCCGGGCCAATGAGCAGGGTCAGCAGCACCCGCCCGCCCTCAAAAGACAGGCGGTGTACGCCAGGCAGCAGGCCTTCAAAGGCCAGGGCCAAGGGGTGGGCCAGGGGCAGCAGGTCAGGGTGGGCCTGGCAGGCTTGCAGCAGGTCGCCAGCACTGACCGGATAAGCCTCGGTGGCGGTGTAATGCAGCAAGGCGGGGCGCTGCGGATCAGCGCGCCAGCCTTGCCAGCTGACCAGAAAATTCAGGCCCAGGCCAAAGCCGTTTTCAAGAATGCGCCATTGCGGCTGGCCGCGCCAGGCTTGGGGCAGTTCACAGCCGCCAATAAACACCTGCTCGGCCTGCAAGCGCCCTTGCTGCACGGCGCTGCGGTAGCGGTCATTGAAGCGCGGACTGGCCGGCGTGCCGTCGTCCAGCCAGAGGACTGGCTCGGCCAAGGCAACTCAGGGCTGTGTAGGGGGCACGTAGCCGCTGACGGCGTCGGCGCCTTCACCAAAGAAATGCTTTTCCATTTGGCGCGCCAGGTACTGGCGGGCGCGGGCATCGGCCAGGTTGAGGCGGTTTTCATTGACCAGCATGGTCTGCTGCTTGATCCACTCGGCCCAGGCGGGTTTGCTCACTTCCGCCCAGATGCGCTGACCCAGGGGGCCAGGGTAGGGAGGGCGGTCCAGACCTTCGGCTTCATGGCCGAGCTTGATGCAATTGACGGTGCGTGCCATGGGATGGGTGCTCGTGCGAGTGGGGTGACAAAGCCTGCATTCTAGAAGCGCTGCAGCGCATGCCGCAGCGCTGCCTCAGGCAGGCGGGTTAAAGGGGGGCGCTGGGCTCAGGCCGTGGCTTCTTGGGTGGCGCGGGACTTGTCGCGCTGGCGCCTGAGCCAGGTGGCGCTGCGGCCGCCCAGGGGGCGATTGAGCAGCTGTTCGGCCAGGTCCACCGCATCGAGCAGGGCCATGAGGTCGATGCCGGTGGTCAGGCCGCTGCGTTCGGCCATCAGCACCAGGTCTTCGGTGGCGGCGTTGCCGGCCGCGCCGGGGGCAAAGGGGCAGCCGCCAATGCCGCCGGTGCTGGCGTCAAAGCGGCGCACGCCTTCTTCAACCGCGGCCCAGGCGTTGGCCACCGCCATGCCGCGTGTGTCATGAAAGTGCATGGCCAGGCGGTCGGCGGGAATGTGCTCAAGCAGGGCGCGGGTGCGGTCGCGCACCATGCCGGGCGAGGCCGCGCCGATGGTGTCGGCAATCACCACCTCGTCGGCGCCGGCGGCCAGCATGCGGCGCGCCAGTTCAACCACCCGTGGCAAGGGGGTGTTGCCTTCAAAGGGGCAGTCAAACGCCACCGCCACATAGGCCCGCGTTTTCATGCCGTGGGCACGCGCGGCCAGCACGGTTTGCTCGCTGACTTCGGTGGCTTGCTGCAGCCCCATGTTGATGTTTTTCAGGTTCATGGTCTCGGTGGCCGAGAGCACCACCGCGATCTCGCGGGCGCCGCAGGCCTGCGCCCGCTCCAGCCCTTTGAGGTTGGGCACCAGCACCGAGCTGCGCAGTTGCGGCTGTGCCTGGTTGAGCGCGCTCACCACATCGGCCGCGTCGGCCATTTGCGGCACCGCCTTGGGCGAGACAAAGCTGGTGGCTTCGACGCTGCTCACGCCGGCGCGCACCAGCAGGTCGATCAGGCGA
>JAXITB010000299.1:0-4103 GCA_034680305.1 Polaromonas sp.
CATCTTCATCAACCAGATCCGCATGAAGATCGGCGTGATGTTCGGCAGCCCCGAAACCACCACCGGCGGCAATGCGCTGAAGTTCTACGCCTCGGTCCGCCTGGACATCCGCCGCACCGGCTCCATCAAGAAGGGCGAAGACGTCATTGGCAACGAGACCAAGGTCAAGGTGGTCAAGAACAAGGTGGCCTCGCCCTTCAAGACCGCCGAATTCGACATCCTCTACGGCGAAGGCATCAGCCGCCTGGGCGAAGTGCTCGACTTGGGCGTGGCCAGCAACATCATTGAAAAGTCGGGCGCCTGGTTTGCCTACAACGGCGAAAAAATCGGCCAGGGCCGCGACAACTCGCGTGAATTCCTCAGAGAGAACCCCGAACTGGCCACCGAAATCGAAAACAAGGTGCGCGCTCACCTGGGCGTACCCCTGATCGTCGACGCCGCACCGCCCCAGGCGGCCAATGAAGAATTGGCCGACAAGCCCCGCAAGGTCAAAGCCGCCTAAGAACCGCATCTCCGGAGACCACCCATGATTGCCATCAAGACACTCTGGCTCATCGGCCAATTGAGCTACCGCAGCGCCCGGCTGATCTGGCGTGCCGCTCACCAACTGAGCATCGTGCTCTGGCGCCAGGCCTGAGGCCATGGGCGCTCAGGGCACCGACGACACGGCCCCAGCGGCGCGGCGCGCTGGGGGGCCGGCTCAGCCCTCCATCAAGGCACGCGCCCTGCGCCTGCTGGCCGGTCGCGAGCACTCCCGCGCCGAGCTCGAAAGAAAGCTCGCCCCCCATGAGCAGGCGCCAGGCCAGTTGGCCAGCGCACTCGATGAGTTGCAGGCCAAAGGCTTCATCAACCCGCAGCGGGTGCTCGACTCGGTGGTACACCGACGCTCTGCCCGCTACGGCGCGGCCCGCATCGAGCATGAGTTGGCGGGCAAGGGGCTGGACCGGCAAGCCATCTCAGAGGCCATGAGCGCGCTGCAGGGCAGCGAATTGGAGCGCGCCCGCGCCATCTGGGCTCGCAAATTCCGCGAGCCCAGCCAGGAGCCCAAGGAGCGGGCCCGGCAAATGCGCTTTCTCATGGGCCGCGGGTTTTCGTCCGAGGTGGCCAAAAAAGTGACGAGCGGCCACTGAAACCCAGACAGGAGTCTGGGCGGCAGAAGGCGTCGCAGCGAAATGGTCGAAAACCGAGGATCGTTGGAGGCGATGCCCGGCGAGACCGGTTTCTCGGCCATTGCGGCCGGCGCTCTTCCTGCCGCCTCAGCCCCCTAGAGGCACAGGGCCCTCATCAATCCGGCCTACCTGAGCGAAGCTCAGCCCCCGGCCGTGATCGGGCTAAGGCAACGCGCCTCACAGCCCCAGCATCAGCTGCAGGTTTTGCACCGCTGCTCCGCTGGCACCTTTGCCCAGGTTGTCCAGGCGGGCCATCAGCACGGCGTGGCGGGCCTCTTCATTGGCAAACACGCGAATTTCAAGCTTGTTGGTGTTGTTGAGCGACAGCGCATCGAGCTTGCCGTTGGCCGTCGGCGGCTCCACGCTGACCCAGCCACCGGCCGCCTGGCTGCTGGCATAGTGGGCGCGCAAGGCCTCGTGCAGATCGCTCGCTTTGGGCTTGCCGGGCAGCTGCTCCAGATGCACAGGCAGCTGCACCAGCATGCCTTGGCGGAAATTGCCCACAGCCGGCACGAACAGCGGGCGGCAGGTCAGCCCGGTGTAGCGCATGATCTCGGGGATGTGCTTGTGCTTGAGGCCCAGGGCATAGGCTTCAAACAAGGGGGCACGACCGGCTTCGTAGTCGTCGATCATGGCGCGACCGCCGCCGGAGTAACCGCTCACCGAGGGCAGGCACAGCGCAAAGTCTTTCGGGATCAGGCCAGCATCGACCAGCGGGCGAATCAAGGCAATGGCCCCGGTGGCATAGCAGCCGGGGTTGGCCACGCGGTCGGCTTTTTGCACCGCCTCCTTCTGGTCGGCACACAACTCGGGAAACCCGTAGACCCAACCGGGGCTGCAACGGTGGGCGGTGGATGCGTCCACGATGCGCGGCTTCCTGCCGCTCAGGCTGTCGACCATGGCCACCGATTCGAGGGCTGCCTCGTCATGCAGGCACAGCACCAGCAGATCGGCAGCTGCCATGAGTTCGCGCTTGGCCTCGGGGTCCTTGCGCCGGGCCGGGTCGATGCTCAACACCTGGACCTGGGGCATCAGGGCCAGCCGCTCGCGGATCTGCAGGCCGGTGGTACCGGCTTCGCCGTCAATGAAAATCTTGGCCATGGCGGGTCTAGGAATTTGATCAAACAACGCGGCCAAAAAAACCGCTGGCCGCATGAAAAAACAGGACGGACACCAAACAGACAGCGTAAGTTACGCGAAACCCTTGGTGCAATGCACCATGATACAGTTCTGCGCTGCCGCACCTGGCTCGGCCGCGCCCACCTGGGAGGGGGTGTGCGTCCTGCAATCCGCCGCGACGCGCTCGCGGTCAGCTGTGTCCACCGATTCTGTGAAAGTCCTTTCATGAAAATCCACGAATACCAAGCCAAGGAAATCCTGCGCCAGTTCGGCGTGCCGGTCCCACGGGGCGTGCCGGCCTTCACCGTGCAAGAGGCGGTCGAGGCCGCCCAAAAACTCGGCGGCCCGGTCTGGGTCGTCAAAGCCCAGATCCATGCCGGCGGTCGCGGCCAGGGCGGCGGCGTCAAAGTGGCTAAGACCATTGAAGACGTCAAGCGTTTGGCTGGCGAGATCCTGGGCATGCAGCTCAAGACCCACCAGACCGGCCCCGAGGGCCAGAAGGTCAGGCGTCTGTACATCGAAGACGGCGCCGACATCCAAAAAGAATACTACCTGTCCATCGTGACCGACCGCGCTTCACAGAAGGTGGCCTTCATTGCCTCCAGCGAAGGCGGCATGGACATCGAGGAAGTGGCGCACAGCACGCCGGAGAAGATCCTCAAGGTCTTTGTCGATCCATTGCAGGGCATGACCGACGCGCAAGCGCAGGAATTGGGCCGCGGCATCGGCATGCCGGCCGACTCGATGGCCCAGTTCTCCGACGTCTGCCGCAAGCTCTACAAGTGCTACATGGACACCGACGCTTCGCTGGTCGAGATCAACCCGCTCAACCGCGACGGCAAGGGCAACATCATTGCTCTGGACGCCAAGTTCAATTTCGATTCGAACGCCCTGTTCCGTCATCCCGACATCGTGGCCCTGCGCGACCTCGATGAAGAAGACCCGGCCGAAATCGAGGCCTCCAAGTTCGATCTGGCCTACATCTCGCTGGACGGCAACATCGGCTGCCTGGTCAACGGCGCGGGTCTTGCCATGGCCACCATGGACACCATCAAATTGTTCGGCGGCGAGCCGGCCAACTTCTTGGACGTGGGCGGCGGCGCAACGGCTGAGAAAGTCACCGAAGCCTTCAAGATCATGCTGGCCAACAAGAATGTCAAAGGCATTTTGGTCAACATCTTCGGCGGCATCATGAAGTGCGACACCATCGCCACCGGCGTGATCACCGCTTGTAAGGCCGTGAACCTGTCTGTGCCGCTGGTCGTGCGCATGAAGGGCACCAACGAAGAGCTGGGCAAAAAACTGTTGGCCGAATCCGGCCTGCCGATCATTGCCGCAGACACCATGGCCGAAGCCGCCACCAAAATCGTGGCTGCTGTTAAGTAAATGTCTTTGTGGGACAGATCTTCAGCTCTGTCCCCAACTGATTAACTTTGCGGGGCCGATCTTCAGCTCTGTCCCCAACTGATTAGGAATAAACATGTCCATCTACATCAACAAAGACACCAAAGTCATCACCCAAGGCATCACCGGCAAAACCGGTCAGTTCCACACTGAGAAGTGCCAGGAATACGCGAACGGCAAGAACTGCTTCGTCGCGGGTGTGAACCCCAAGAAAGCTGGCGAGTCCATCTTCAACATCCCGATCTACGCCTCGGTCAAGGAAGCCGCCACACAAACCGGCGCCACCGTGTCCGTGATCTACGTGCCGCCAGCTGGCGCAGCGGCTGCGATCTGGGAAGCCGTGGAAGCCGACCTGGACATGGCCATCTGTATCACCGAAGGCATTCCAGTGCGTGACATGCTCGAAGTGCG
>JAXITB010000300.1:0-4096 GCA_034680305.1 Polaromonas sp.
CAGCCCCTTGACCGACGCCGAGTCGGTGGCGACCTTCGATGCAGATGGCCGTGTGCTCGCCCAAGACCAAGTTTCGGCTTTGCAAGTGCCGGCTTTTGACAATGCCTCGATGGACGGCTATGCGGTGCGTTGCGACGATGTCTTGCACATCGGTACCGCTTTGCGCGTGACCCAACGCATCGCGGCCGGGCACGCCGGACAGCCCTTGGAGGCCGGGCAAGCCGCTCGCATTTTCACCGGCGCACCCGTGCCCTCAGGTGCTGACGCCATCGTCATGCAGGAGCATGCCGAACCCTTGCCCGCAGAAGCGAATGCCGTGCGCTTTTCGGTGGTGCCCGAATGTGGTCAGTGGATTCGCCGCAGCGGGGAAGACATTCGGCAGGGCCAGACGGCTTTGCGCCAAGGCCAAAAGCTAGGGCCTGCCGAATTGGGCCTGGCCGCGAGCCTGGGTCTGGCACATCTGCCGGTTTTGCGCCGCCCCCGGGTGGCTCTGTTTTCAACGGGCGACGAGCTGGTCATGCCCGGTGATGTCGCCCCGCAGGACATGCCCCCGGGGAGCATTTACAACTCCAACCGGTTGTTCCTGCGCGCCTGGGTGCACCGCATGGGTTGCGAGGTGAGTGACCTGGGCATCGTGCCCGACCGGCGCGAGGCCACTGTGGCCGCACTCAAAACTGCTGCTGATCACCACGACCTGATCCTGACCAGTGGTGGTGTGTCGGTCGGTGAAGAAGACCATGTCAAGCCGGCAGTGCAGTCTTTGGGCGAATTGAACCTGTGGCAAATCGCCATGAAACCCGGCAAACCATTTGCCTACGGTCATGTGCGGCGAGAGACGGCTCAAGGCGTGGCCCACTTTGTGGGCTTGCCGGGTAACCCAGTGTCCAGTTTCATGACCTTTTTGTTGCTGGTCAGGCCCCTGCTGCGACAGATGCAAGGCATGTGCGCGTCTGTATCCCACACCCAACGTTTGCCTGCACATTTTGCGTGGCCTAAGGCCGACAAGCGCCGAGAATTTCTGCGTGTTCGCCGCAACGCGCAAGGGGGGCTGGACCTCTTTCCCAACCAAAGCTCCGGGGTGTTGACCTCGGTGGTGTGGGCCGATGGGGTGGTGGACAACCCTGGTGGGCAGACGATTGAGCCCGGCCAGTTGGTCGATTTTTGGCCTTTTTCGGAGTGCTTGGCATGAAGGTGCAGGTTCGCTATTTCGCCTCTTTGCGTGAAAGCATTGGTCTGTCGCACGAGACCGTGGAGACCCAGACGGCCGATGTCATCGCTTTGCGCACCGAGTTGATGGCGCGGGGCGAGCACTACCGTGCTTGTCTGGCGCCGGATCGTCCGGTGCGGGTGGCTCTGAACCAGCTCATGGTGCAGGGGAACGCCACCCTGACCGAGGGCTGCGAGGTCGGTTTTTTCCCACCCGTGACCGGAGGGTGACGCCATGACGGTCCGAGTCAGCATCCAGACAAATGACTTTGACGTGTCCACCGAGTTGGCCGCCCTACAGGGCCAGGACTTGCGGGTCGGGGCCGTGTGCAGCTTTGTGGGTACGGTGCGCGACACCCGGGCACTGACCGGCCAGGCGCGCGACGAGGTTCAGGCCATGGAGCTTGAGCACTACCCCGGGATGACTGAAAAATCGATCGAAGCCATGATCGATGAAGCGCATCGCCGATTTGATTTTTATGCAGCACGTGTGGTGCACCGCGTGGGACGCTTGCTGCCCGCTGACCAGATCGTGCTGGTGGCCGTCACCTCTGCGCACCGGGGTGAGAGCTTCAAAGCCTGCGAATTTTTGATGGATTATCTGAAAACACAGGCGCCGTTCTGGAAGAAAGAACAAACCCCCGAGGGAGCGCATTGGGTGGATGCCCGTGTGTCAGACGATGCCGCCTTGCGCCGTTGGGGCATCCAGGCCCGCAACGCTTAAGCCCTGGTGCGTGCCCTGGGTGGCCGTCAGTGTGCGTAGCGAGGCGGCGATGGGGCCGGCGCAGGGGCCGTCTCGGTCGTTTTGGCAGGGCTTTCCACAGCACCCCACGCGGCTTTTTCACTGGCTTGCTGGATCAGATGCAGCATGCCGTGCACCAGGCTGACTTGCAACAGCAATCGGCAAGAGCGGGCTTGGTCCGGTGCGGACTTGTCCTCAAAGGCAATTTCCAAAGCCCCGCCTGGCTGGATGCTCAAATGGGCATCGGTGATCAGCAGGGGCTCAGCCCCCAGTGGCCAATGGCCGGCGCGGCTTTCGAATGGGGTCGCAAAGTCGGCTTTTTTCAAAAAATCATCGCGCTTGAGTTCAGTCAACATCTGCTGCGCTGGCGCATCGGTGGCCGCTACGCCGGGTTTTGCCGCCTCCAGGCGCACCGCCGATTGTTCGATGGCCGGCATCAAGCGCAGCGTCATGCGCCGTGTCAGCCAGAATCGGAACTCCTGCTGATCCTGGGTGTTGAGTCTCAGCAACAAGCGGTCTTGCCGCTCATCGTGGTGCACAGACAGTTGGTGGATGTTCATGTTTTGATTTTAGGCAATAGGCGGGCTTGCTGCAGCCCTTGAAAATGCCACTTTCAGCACAAGTTGACAGGCATTGGAGAACTGCACATGCGAATTGACAAACTCACCACCAAATTCCAGGAAGCCTTGTCGGACGCCCAGTCGTTGGCACTCGGCAAAGACCATGCCTACATTGAACCGCAGCACGTGCTGGTCACCATGCTCAAGCAGGACGATGGCCCCAAGGCCATCTTGCTGCGGGCGGGTGTTCAGGTGCCGGCTTTGCTCCAGGCGGCCGAATCGGCTGTTTCGCGTTTGCCGCAGGTGACCGGACAAGACCAGGTGACGGTGGGGCCGGATCTGGTCAAGCTCATGCAGTCCGCAGAGAAAGAGGCGATCAAGCGCGGCGACGCCTTCATCGCAGGAGAATTGTTTTTGCTGGCCCTGACCGAGAGCAAGTCCGAGGCCGGTCGGATCGCCAAAGAGCAGGGGCTCAACCGTAAAAACCTCGAGACCGCGATCGAGGCGGTGCGTGGCGGCCAAAGCGTGGGCAGTGCCGATGCCGAGGGCCAGCGAGAGGCGCTCAAGAAGTATTGCATCGACTTGACCGAGCGTGCCCGCATCGGCAAGCTGGACCCGGTGATTGGCCGCGACGACGAGATCCGCCGTGCCATCCAGGTCTTGCAGCGCCGTACCAAAAACAACCCGGTGCTGATTGGCGAGCCGGGCGTGGGCAAGACCGCGATTGTCGAGGGGCTGGCCCAACGCATCGTGGCCGGAGAAGTGCCCGATTCGCTCAGGGCAAGCGGGTGCTGTCGCTTGACATGGCCGCTTTGCTGGCCGGGGCCAAGTTCCGCGGGGAGTTTGAAGAGCGACTGAAAACCGTGCTCAGTGAATTGGCCAAGGACGAGGGCCAGACCATCGTATTCATCGATGAATTGCACACCATGGTGGGTGCGGGCAAGGCCGAAGGCGCGATGGATGCGGGCAATATGCTCAAGCCCGCGCTGGCACGCGGCGAGCTGCACTGCGTGGGCGCCACCACCCTGGACGAATACCGCAAGTACATCGAGAAAGACGCTGCCCTGGAGCGGCGCTTTCAAAAGATCCTGGTGGGCGAGCCCACCGTCGAGGCCACCATCGCCATCCTGCGCGGGCTGCAGGAAAAATACGAGGTGCACCACGGCGTGGAGATCACCGACCCGGCCATCGTCGCCGCGGCCGAACTCTCGCACCGCTACATCACCGACCGCTTCCTGCCCGATAAGGCCATCGACCTGATCGACGAGGCGGCCTCCAAGATCAAGATCGAGATCGACTCCAAGCCCGAGGTGATGGACAAGCTCGATCGTCGCCTGATCCAGCTGAAGATCGAGCGCGAGGCGGTGCGCAAGGAGACCGACGAGGCCTCGCAAAAGCGCTTCGCGCTGATCGAAGAAGAAATCGTCAAACTGCAAAAAGAGATCGCCGACCTCGATGACATCTGGAAGGCCGAGAAGGCCCAGGCCCAGGGCGGCGCGCAGATCAAGGAAGAAATCGACCGCCTGCGTCACCAGATCGACGAGCTCACGCGCAAGGGCGATTTCAACAAGGTCGCCGAGCTGCAATA
>JAXITB010000301.1:0-4066 GCA_034680305.1 Polaromonas sp.
ATGGCCAAGGCAATGCCGGTATTGCCCGAAGTGGCCTCGACCAGGGTGTCGCCGGGCTTGATCTCGCCGCGCTCCTCGGCACGGCGGATCATGGACAGGGCGGGCCGGTCCTTGACCGAGCCAGCCGGGTTGTTGCCTTCAAGCTTGCCCAGGATCACATTGCCGCGGGCGGCATTGTCCTGAGCGCCTAGTCGCTGCAGCGCCACCAGGGGCGTCTTGCCGATGGCGTCTTCGATCGTCTGAAATTGCATGGACAGCACTGTGCCATAATTTGCGATCCTCCCCAGCCCGGGTGGTGAAATTGGTAGACGCAGGGGACTCAAAATCCCCCGCCGCAAGGCGTGCCGGTTCGATTCCGGCCCCGGGCACCACAGTCAAGGCCGCACACGTTCAAAACGGTGCGGCTTTTTTGTGCGGTCTGTCAGCGCACAAATGCCTGGCAGGGTTATGGACTGCCGCGCTTGCACGATTTGCAATTCCGTCGCATCCTACGACTTCGATGACGGGCTCCCGCCAGCCCGCGCCTGCAGAGTCTCGAGGAGTCCTCATGCCATACCTTCAAGCCCGCGTTTTGTCCGGCCGCCGTCTGTGGCTCAGTCTGGTGGCTTGCCTGACCCTGCTGGCGACCTCGCCGGGCTGGGCACAGTCAGCCCAACCAAGCAGCCCTGCCCCGGCCGATCCGGTTGCCACCATGATCGATGCGCTCAGCCGAGCCAGCGCAGCGGTGGTGGGTGTTCGGGTGACGGCTGCCGATGAGGCGCGATCCATCGCCACACTGGGTAAAGAGCGGGCTGGCTCGGGCGTGTTCATCGGCAGTGACGGCCTGATCTTGACCATCGGCTACCTGATGCTGGAGGCTCAGGACATCCGGATCGTGACCCAAGACAACCGCACCTTGCCCGCTGTGGCCGTGGGCTATGACCTGGCCACCGGCTTCGGCCTGATTCGCCCCCTGCTGCCCTTGCCTGGCATCAGCCCGGTCGAACTCGGCAGTCTGACCAGCGTGCAAAGCGGCGAGGCGCTGATGGCCGCGATCGGCTCGACCGACACGAACGTCGAGGCCGACGTCAGCATGACCCGCCTGGTGAGCAAGCGGGCGTTTTCAGGCAGCTGGGAATACCACATCGACAGCGCCTTGTTCACCAGCCCGCCGGTCATGGCCGGCAATGGTAACCACAGTGGTGCCGCCCTGTTCAACCAAAAGGGCGAACTGCTGGGCATCGGCTCTTTGCTGGTGATGGACGCCATGGGCGAGAACCGCCGCATGCCCGGCAACATGTTCGTGCCGGTCGACCTGCTCAAGCCCATCCTGGGGGAAATGCAGAAATCGGGCACCAGCCGCCTGAGCATCCGGCCCTGGCTGGGCCTGACCTCGGGCGAAAGCGGCGGTCGGGTTCAGGTGCTGCGCGTCAGCGAGGACAGTCCGGCGCAAAAAGCCGGCCTCAAAGGCGGCGATGTGGTGCTGGCCATCGACGGCCACAAGGTCACCTCTTTGGAGGGCTTCTACAAAAAACTGTGGGATCGGGCCACCCCGCAAGAGCCGGTCAAGCTGACCGTGCTTCAGGGTGCTGACGTCAACACGGTGGTGGTGCAAGCCCAGGACCGCATGGCTCACCTGCGCAAGGCTGGCGGCATTTGAGCTTGCTTAGCGCTCAGGCGACCCGTAGCCCCTCGGCCACCGTGGGGTAGCGCAGCTTGACGCGCAACTCCTGCAGCAGGCGACGGTTGTCCAAGCGGCGCGATTCGCTCATGAAGCTCAGCAGCATCAGCGGCAGCTTCTCGGTCGCCCCCTCGCGGGCGATGCGCGGGGGCCGAGGCAGGCCGTAGAGGTCAGCGGCCAAATCGAAATAGTCGCCCATCTTGAGTTCGGTGCAGTCGCTGGCATGCGTTGCGCGCTGGGGCTTGCCCCGCCAGAGCGCGGCGATGCAGGCCCGGGCCAGATCGTCCGCATGGATGTGGTTGGTGTAGACGTCGTCCTCGCTGCGCAGCACGGGCGTGCCCTTGAGCAGTCGCGGCCGGGGGGGGCCCCCCTCGCGATCGGGCGCATAAATGCCAGGGATGCGAAGCAGGTGAACCGGCGTGCCGCTGCGTCGCCCGTAAAACCGCAGTTGCTGCTCGGCATCGACCCGGCGCTGCGCGCGCGGCGTGTGGGCTGCCACGGCACGCACCTCGGTGATGCGCTCGCCCCCGCAGTCCCCATAGACGCCGCTGGTCGAGCCATAGACCAGGGCGCGCGGGCCAGAGCGCAAGCCCAGCGCCTTGACGAGCGCACGGGTGCGCGGATCGCGTCGCCAGTCGGCCAGCCCTTCCTGGGGCGGCGGCGCCAAGTGCAGCAGCCGTGTGCCCAGACCGGCCAGTCGCGCCAGGGTCTGCGCTTGATCCAGGTTGCCCACCAGGGGCGTCAGGCCCAGCGCACGCAACTCGGGCACGCGCTCGGGCGTAGACGTCAAGGCCAGCACCCGCACGCGGGTGGGCAGTTGCCGCGCCACGCGCAGTCCGACATCGCCACAACCGACGATGAGCAGCCGCTGGCGTCGAAAGCGGGCGGGCAGCGCGCCAGGGCGGGCCGCATGTAAATGAAGAGGGCTGGGCACGAGTGAGGGCAAAATCCAGGGTTTGGGTGCGGCGCCACCGGCGCTGCCAACCAGGCAAGCACAAAGCACAAGGATACCAATATGAGTTTCAGCGTGAAGGTCGAGCCCAGCGGACGCACGTTCACCGCCGGTGCCGGCGAGTCGGTACTGGCCGCAGCCATCCGTCAGGGGATCGGCCTGCCCTACGGCTGCAAGGACGGCGCCTGTGGCTCCTGCAAATGCAAAAAGCTCTCGGGCTCTGTGGTGCATGGCACGCACCAGTCGAAGGCGCTGTCCAGCCAGGAGGAAGAAAGCGGTCTGATGCTGGCCTGCTGCGCCGTGCCGCAGAGCGACCTGGTGATCGAGTCGCGACAGGTCACCGAAGAAGGGGCCTTCCCGATCCGCAAAATGCCAGCGCGCGTCAGCAGCCTGAGCAAAGCCTCTGACGATGTGATGCTCATGAGGCTGCAACTGCCAGCCAATGAGGTGTTCAAGTACCACGCCGGCCAGTACGTGGAATTCCTGCTGCGCGACGGTGACCGGCGCAGCTATTCCATGGCCAATGCACCGCATACGCAGGAACAAACACCGGGGATCGAATTGCACCTGCGTCACATGCCCGGCGGCAAGTTCACCGACCAGGTCTTTGGCACCATGAAAGAAAAGGATATCGTCCGCATTGAAGGCCCCTTCGGCAGTTTCTTCTTGCGCGAAGCCAGCACCAAGCCCATGGTGCTGTTGGCATCAGGCACCGGTTTTGCGCCCATCAAGGCCCTGATCGAGCACATGCAATTGAAAAACATCCATCGGCCGGCAGTGCTGTACTGGGGGGGAAGGCGGCAGGGCGATCTGTACATGAACGACTGGATCGAGGCGCGCTGCCGGGAGATGCCCCAGTTGCGCTATGTGCCGGTGGTGTCGGACGCGCTGGCGCAAGACCAATGGCAGGGCCGCACCGGCTTTGTCCATCTGGCGGTGCTGCAAGACCTGCCCGACCTGTCGGGCCACCAGGTGTACGCTTGCGGCGCGCCCATCGTGGTCGACTCTGCCAAGCGTGACTATCAGGCTGCAGGTCTGCCCGAAGAGGCGTTTTACGCGGACTCGTTCACATCCGAGGCGGACAAACAATAAGGCTTATTTCACCCGGTAAAGCGCGCACAGTTTGTGCCCATCCGGGTCGCGCACATAGGCCAGGTGCATGGCGCCTGTGCTGCCGCTGCGCAAGCCCGGAGGGTCTTCGATGGACACCCCGCCATGGGCGACGGCAACATCGTGGAATTGTTTGACCTGTTCGGGTGAGGTGCACTTGAAGCCGATGGTGGCACCATTGGACACAGTCGCGGCCTCATTGTTGATCGGCTGGCTCAAACAAAAGGTGCTGCCATCGTGTCGGTAAAACAGCCTGACGTGCCCACTTGGAGCAATGTTTCGGAATGGTTCTGGGGCACCCAGCACGCCCAAGACGGCGTCGTAAAAGCGTTTGGATTGCTCGA
>JAXITB010000302.1:0-4062 GCA_034680305.1 Polaromonas sp.
CCACAAAGACCAGATGGTCCCATTGAGCCGGGGGCGAGGCTTTAGCCTTTAGCGCGTTGGCGGACGCGAGCTGGCCAGTTCCCAAACGGCGATGAACATGGCGGCGATCACTGGCCCGATGACAAAGCCATGCAGACCGAACAGCGAGATCCCGCCCAGGGTCGACAGCAACACCAGGTAGTCGGGCATCTTGGTGTCTTTGCCGACCAGCCTGGGGCGCAGCAGGTTGTCCACCAGGCCGATGACCAACACGCCAAAGGCGATCAGTACCGCGCCCTGCATCAATTGCCCGCTGATGAGCAGATAAACCGCCATCGGCAGCCAGACCACCGCCGCGCCCACCGCGGGCAGCAGTGACAAAAAGGCCATCACCACGCCCCAGAGCACCGGCGCGTTGAGGTCCAACACCCAGAATATGAAGCCACCCAAGGCGCCCTGGGCCATCGCCACCGCGATGTTGCCCTTGACCGTGGCTCCGACCACCGTAGCGAACTTGCTGGCCAGATCATGCTTGACGGTCTCGCTCAGGGGCATCAGCCGATTGACCCGCTGCACCAGGCGCTGGCCATCGCGCAAGAAGAAAAACAGCACATACAGCATGATGAAAAAGCTCACCACCAGATTGAAGGCGTCCTGACCGATGCTGACGGCCTGCGTGGCAAACAGCTGGGAGGCGCGCGTCAGCGCCGTCGTCAGTTTCTCCTGCAGCATGCCCGAGCTGCCCAGGCCGAAGCGGTCGAGCAAGGCAGTGACCGAAGCGGGCAAGGCCGAATAAATCTGCTGCAGATACCGGCTGAAGTTGATCTCGCCAGACTGGATGCGCTGGTAGACCTGAGCGGCTTCCTGCACCAGCATGCTGGTGATCCAGGCCACCGGCAGCAGCACCAACAAGAGGATCAGCAGCAGACAGCCCAGGGTCACCCAGTTGCGGCGATCCGGCCAGGCCGCCAACCAGCGCATCTGCAAGGGCGCAAACAAAATGGCCAGCGCAGCCGCCCAGAACAAGGCACCGTAGTAGGGCTGCAAAAGCCATGCAAAAGCCACACTGACTGCAATGAGCAGGAGGACAAAGGCCTTGCTTTGCAGCGAGGAGTCGGGTTCGGGATGCTTTTGGGTCATGGGGCCTGCGGTGGAGCTGGGCGGCGGTTTTGGTGACCGCACAGGCCAGATGGTAGCCGGCTGGCCGCGCCCCTGAAACACCCCGGTTTGTGTTTCCCCCGCCACCCGTCAAAAAATGAAGCCCAAGCGGCGACCGGCTCACCGCTTCGCTACCATCTGCAAGCCATGCCCAGCCCGCGAGATCCGATTCGCCCCAGCTATGTGGTGGGCGTGCGTGAACTGTGCGAGTTCACCGCCCGCCGAGGCGACCTCGACCTGCGCTTTGGTGCGGCCCCCACCGGCCAGGAAGGCCTGGCCGGCCATGCACTGGTGGCCAGCCGCCGTGGGGCCGACTACCAACGCGAGGTGATGCTCAGCGGCCAGCATGGCCCGCTGACCGTGCGCGGGCGGGCCGATGGCTATGACCGCGCCCAGCACCTGATTGAAGAGGTCAAGACCTATCGCGGCCGATTTGAGTCCATCACCGCCGAGCAGCAAAGCCTGCACTGGGCACAGGCTCAGATTTACGGCCACCTGATGTGTCAGGCCGGCGGGCATGCGTCCATCGAGCTGGCTTTGGTCTACCTCAACCTGGACGACCAGCGCGAAACCGTGCTGCGCCAGCACCACACGGCCCAGGCGCTACAGGCGTTTTATCAGGCCCAGTGTGAGCGCTTCACCGCATGGGCCGAGCAGGAGCTGGCTCACCAGCAGGCCCGCGCCCAGGCACTTCAAGCGCTGCGCTTTCCGCTGGCTGAGCTGCGCCAGGGCCAGCGCACGCTGGCCGAGGCGGTGTGGCGGTCGGTGCGCGGCAAGCGCTGCCTGCTCGCGCAAGCGCCCACCGGCATTGGCAAGACCCTGGGTACGGTGTTTCCCGCGCTCAAGGCCATGGCCACCCCACTGAAGGAGGCGGGCACGATCGACAAGCTGTTTTACCTGTCGGCCAAGAGTTCAGGTCGCGATCTGGCCTTACGCGCCCTGAATCAGCTCTCGCATGAACCACCCGCCGACAGGCGGGCGCTGCGCGTGCTCGAGCTGCTGGCCCGCGACAAGGCCTGCGAGCACCCGGACAAGGCCTGCCACGGCCAGTCCTGCCCACTGGCGCGAGGCCATCACGACAAACTGCCGGCCGCCCGTGCGGCGGCGGTGGCCGCGCGTTGGCTGGACGGCCCGGCGCTGCGGCAACTGGCGCTGGCGCATGCGGTGTGTCCCTACCACCTGGGACAGGAAATGATCGCCTGGTCCGATGTGGTGGTGGGCGACTACAACCATTGGTTCGACAGCCATGCCACCCTGTATGGCTTGACCGTGGCGCGCGGCTGGCGTTCGGTGGTGCTGGTCGACGAGGCGCACAACCTGGTTGACCGTGGCCGCCAGATGTACAGCGTGAGCCTGGACGAAGTCGCCCTGGGCCTGGCCCGTGCAAGCGCACCGGCCGAGCTGAAGAAAGACATCGACCGCCTGCGCCGTCAGTGGCGCGCGCTGCGCCAGGGCCGGCCCGCCTACAGCGTGCTGGAATCATTGCCCCAGCCCCTGCTGTTGGCCATGCAGCAGCTGAGCAGTCGCATCGCGGCCTGGCAGGCTGAAAATCCAGCGCAACCTTTGGGGCCGCTGCACCGACTGTGGTTTGATCTCGGTCAGCTCCTGCAGCGTGCCGCCAATCTGGGCAGCGACAGCCTGATCGACCTGAGCCTGCAGGACGTGGGCTCACGCCAAGAACGAGCGATCCTGACCGTGCGTAATGTGCTGCCGGCGCCCTTCTTGCGCCCTCGCCTGGCCGCTGCGCAGGGCTGCGTGCTGTTTTCAGCCACGCTCAGCCCCCAGACGCACTACCGCCGCCTGCTGGGCCTGCCCGAGGATGCGGTGGGCATCGACCTGCCTTCGCCCTTTGCGGCTGCGCAATTGCAGGTTCAGGTCATGCGAGGGGTGTCGACCCGCTGGGCCGATCGGGTGCAGAGCCTGCCCGCCCTGGTGTCGGTCATGGCCAGGCAGTGGCAGACACGGCCGGGCAAATACCTGGCCTTCTTCAGCAGCTTCGACTACCTGCAGCAAGCCAGTGCCGCACTGCAAGCCAGCCACCCGCAAGTGCCGCAGTGGCAGCAGACCGCCCGCATGGACGAGTCGCAACAGGCGGCTTTTGTGGAGCGATTTCGATCCGGCCAGGCTGGCATCGGCTTTGCTGTCCTCGGCGGCTCCTTCGCGGAAGGAATCGACCTGCCCGGCGAGCAACTCATCGGCGCCTTCGTCGCCACCCTGGGCCTGCCCCAGGTCAACCCGGTCAACGAAGAGCTGCGCCGACGACTGCAGGCGCTGCTCGGGCAGGGTCATGCGCACACCTACCTGTACCCGGGTCTGCGCAAAGTGCTGCAGGCAGCAGGTCGGGTGATCCGCAGCGAGTCCGACCAAGGGGTGCTCTGGCTGATGGACGAGCGCTACGCCCAGGCACAAATACGGGCACTGCTGCCCGCTTGGTGGCGGCCGCAAGTGCATCTGGAGCCGGCCGAAGTGGCGATCACTGAATGCCCCGATGACCCGGCAAAGCCCCCGAGCGAGTGGCCTCCTGCCACTGAGCCGATTCCTGAGTGAAGCCATCGAGGTCTTGCGAACGGGCCTCTTCATCCTCTGCCTCACCGGGCTCGTCCTGAACCAGTTCATCGGCATCGGCGGTGGTATCGAGCAGGTCGGGGTTGTCGAGGGCCGAGCCAGGCGCATCCGGCGGGGACTCGATCTGATCCAGGCTTTCTTCGTCCAGCCAGGGGTCGGCGGTGGGCGCACCGTCGGCCAGTTCCTGGGGGGCGAGCAAGAGGTGATCGGGCAGGATGTCGGCCCCATCGGCCAAGGGCAGGCCATCGACCGTCGGGCCCTCGCCGGTACCGGTGGCATCGCTGTCACCGGCCAAGCTCTGGCGGTCGCGGGTGCCGGCACTGTCGCTGCCGCTGTCACTGCTGTCGCTCGGGCCGAGAC
>JAXITB010000303.1:0-4051 GCA_034680305.1 Polaromonas sp.
CCGCGAGGGCGCGGCTCCTACAGGGTCAGGCCGCATCGCCGCGAGGGCGCGGCTCCCACAGGGCGCGGCGCCTACAGGCTCAGCCCGCATCGGGCTGCTTCATGGGGGCGGCCCGCTCGAAGGCGGCCAGCTTCATGCAGGCAGCGTCGACCGCTGAGATGAGGGGCCAGCGGGACATGTCGACCTTGAAGCGGCGGGCGCTTTCGACCTGCGGCACCAGATACAGATCGGCAAGGCCCGGCTGGCTGCCAAAACAAAAATCGCCCCGCGCCTTGTCGGCCGCCAGCAGGGCCTCGAAGGCGTCAAAACCGGCGGTGATCCAGGTGGCGCACCAGGCGTTGATGGCGGCCTCGTCGGCCTTGAACTGGTGGCGCAGGTATTCCAGGATGCGGCGGTTGTTGATGGGATGGATGTCGCAGCCCACCATGGCCGCCAGCGCCCGCACACGAGCGCGTTGCTGCGCATCGGCGGGCAGCAGGGGCGGGTTCGGGTACTTTTCTTCCAGCCATTCGATGATGGCCGGCGACTGAATCAAGACCTGATCGCCGTCGACCAGGGCCGGCACCAAGCCCTGGGGGTTGATGGCCTTGAAGGCGGCCTGCAGGTGCTGCTCGGTACGCAGGTCCACCGGCAGGTATTCGGTCTGCAAGCCCTTGAGATTGAGCGCGATGCGCAGACGGTGCGAGGTGCCGCTGCGAAAGAAGTTGTAGAGCTTCATGGGGGTCAATCCTCCAAATCAAAGCAAGGCGAGGGCCCACTGGGGCCAGCGGTGGCAAAGCCCGGTTTAGGCAGGCCCGCTCAGGCCGCCGGGCCGATGGTCAGGGCCACCTCGGCCACGCCGTCGACACGGCCGTGCAATTGATCGCCAGTGACCACCGCACCCACACCCTCGGGCGTGCCGGTGTAGATCAGGTCACCAGGCTGCAGGTGGTAGAACTGCGAGAGGTCGGCGATGATCTCGCGCACATTCCAGATCAGCTTGTCGATGTCGGAGTCTTGGCGTGTCACGCCATTGACCGTCAGCGCGATGGCCGCGTGCTCAAGCACCACGCCGGGCATGGGCACGATCTCGGAGCACACCGCCGACTCCTCGAAGTCTTTGCCCAGGTCCCAGGGGCGGCCTTTTTCGCGCGCGTACAACTGCAGGTCGCGGCGCGTCATGTCCAGTCCGCTGGCATAGCCATAAATGATCGAGCCGGCCTGCTCCTGGCTGAGCCGAAAGCCGCTCTTGCCAATGGCGATCACCAGCTCCATTTCAAAGTGGTAGTTTTTGGTGCCCGGCGGATAGGCCACGGTGGCGCCAGAGTGCACCAGAGTCTGCGGGGACTTGGTGAAGTAGAAGGCCGGGTCGACCGACTTGTCGACGCTGCGGCCCATTTCAGCCGCGTGGGCGTGGTTGTTGCGGCCCACACAAAAGATGCGGTTGACGGGAAACAGCTCGCTTTGGCCACGCACGGGCAGACTGGCGGGGGCAGGCGGTGGGAACAGATAGGTCGTCATGGAAAAGGCTCGTTCAGTGAAAAGACAAAAGCGGGCAAGGCGGGCGATCCAGGCGTGCAACTCAGGCACGCACCTCATAAATGCCCAACTTGCGGTGCAGGGGCGATTCGTCGGCCATGAAGAGGAAGGCCGGCTCGGTGGCCGACAGGTTGCGCAAGCTCACGCCGGTAAAGCCCGGCGCGCAGCAGGTGTCGGCCGACTCCAGCATGAAGCTTTGGTCGTCGATCTGCAGCTGCGCACGGCCTTCGATTTGGTGGAACACGCAGGCCGGCGAGCGCGCCGGCAACTGCAGGCTCTGGCCAGGGCGCAGCATGAGCGCATAAAAGCCCAGCACGTTCTCGGCGTCTTCGCCGGTCTCGGGGTTGACATAGGTCAGCTGCACGCATTCGAGCGCCGGGTCATTGGCCGCCATGGACTGCAGTGCCGCTTTGGCGTCGGCCCAGGGATAACGCAGCATGGGGTAGCGCTTGCCGCTGCGCTGGAACACCGGCGTGGGCAACAGCCCGCCGCTGGCGTACTGGCGGTAGCCCTGCCCGGTCTGAACCGCTTGCCGCTGGCCATTGCCGTTGACGTGGTAAGACGCTTCGAGGTAGTACATGATCGGCAGGTCGAGCACGTCGAGCCAGGTCACCGGTGCGTCGCCGTCATGGCCATGTTCATGCCACAAGCCGGTGGGCGTGAGGATCAGGTCGCCCCGGCTCATGGGGCATTTTTCGCCTTCGACGGTGGTCCAGGCGCCTTCGCCCTCGACCACCATGCGCACCGCGTTGGGGGTGTGGCGATGCGAGGGCGCCCATTCACCTGGCAGCAGCAGTTGCAGGCCCAGGTAAATGGCCGCACTGGCCTGCATTTTTTCAAGGCCATGGCCCGGGTTGGCCAGCACCAGCACACGGCGCTCGGCCTTTTCAATCGGGGTCAGCTCGCCAGCACGCAGCAGCAAGGGCTTGACGGCCTGGTAAGCCCAGTGGGTGGGCCGGGTCTTGCGCGGCGGCAGATGGGCCGGCATGACGCCACGCAGGCTGGGCCACAGGGGCACCAGGTTCAGGTCGGTCAGCTGCTGGCGATACTCCAGCGGAAGGTCTTCGAGGCGACCGAGGTCGTGGGCGTCACTCATGGTCAGGCTCCTTGGTTCAACAGGTTCGCAGGTTGGCAGGTTCGCGGCTCAGGCCGCCGCGGCTGGCGCCAGATCGAGTTCGCGCAGGCCCGCGTCGAGGCAGTTGCTCACGTTCCAGCCATACAGCCACTGAATCGAATCATAAAAGTGCGCCGGCGTGCGGCCGCGCCAGAGGTCATTGCGCACCAGCCGCTCGACGCCCTTGGCATGATAGATGCGCCCCATCTCCCGGCCTGAAAGCACGATGCGGGCGGTCCGTGCGATGCGCGAGTGCTGATAGAGGTCGAGGGCGCGGCTCCAATCGCGCCCACACACCCGCAGCGCCTCCCCCAGGGTGACCGCGTCTTCAATGGCCATGCAGGCGCCCTGGGCCATGTACTGGGTGGTGGGGTGAGCCGCATCGCCCAGCAGCGTGACACGGCCGTAGGTCCAGCGGCCAATGGGCTCACGGTCGGCGGTGGCCCAGCGCTTCCAGCTCTTGGGCAGATCGATCAGCTGGCGGGCCTTGGGCAAGATGTCCTGAAAGTAGCTTTGCACCTCCTCCTTGCTGCCTTCGGTCACGCCCCACTGCTCCTGCTGGCGACTGTGGAAGGTGACCACCACGTTGTACTGCTCGCCGCCGCGCAAGGGGTAGTGCACCAGGTGACAGTTGGGGCCCACCCAGATGCTGGCGGCGTTCCACTTAAGTTCGTCTGGGAAATCTTTTTTGTCGACCACCGCCCGGTAGACCACATGGCCGGTCACCCGCGCCGGGTCGCCTACGAATTGCTCACGCACCACCGACTTGACGCCGTCGGCGGCAATCAGGGCCGCACCCTTAAAACGCCGCCCGTCGGCAGCAATCAGGGTTACGCAGCCCTCGTCTTGCTCAACCCGCTCGATGCGGGTGCTGGTGAGCAACTCCACCTGCCCACTTTCTTGGGCCCCTTCGAGCAAAGAGGTGTGCACGTCGGCCCGGTGGATGACCGCATAGGGGTTGCCAAAGCGTTGGCGAAAGGCCTCGTCGGTCAGGATCTTGCCGACCTGATAGCCATCGATCGCGTCGTGCATGACCATGTAGTCGGTGAAGACCGCGCGGTTGCGGGTCTTTTGACCGATCCCCAGGGCGTCGAAGGCATGAAAGGCATTGGGCCCAAGCTGAATGCCGGCGCCGATTTCGCCGACCTCGGGCGCCTGTTCAAACACCTGCACACGAAAGCCCTGGCGCACCAAGGCCAGGGCCGCCGCGATGCCGCCTATGCCACCGCCGGCAACCAGGACCGGCAAGTCGGACGAGATCGTACTCATGTCTTGTCTCCTGCGATTTGAATTGGAGGCAAATGATATGCATGCTTATTAAGCGCGTCAAGTGAAGTCGGATCAGGCCGCGTCGAAACAGGGGCATCGCGCCGGCCGTATCCTGTCAGCCCGGCCAGGACCGCAAAACGCCGGTATGAG
>JAXITB010000304.1:0-4018 GCA_034680305.1 Polaromonas sp.
CGCCGATCCGGTTATTCCGATGTTCGAGGGCGAAGGCTTTGCCGATGCGGCCCACGAGAGCTTTGCTGAAGGCGAGGGCGCCCAGTGGTGCGTGGCCTTCACCGAAGACGGCCAGCCGGTGCGCGAGAGCTATGTCAACCTGATCCCGACCACGGCCGGCGGCACCCATGAGAGTGGCTTGCGCGACGGGCTGTTTCAGGCGGTCAAAAGCTTCATCGACCTGCACGCCTTGCTGCCCAAAGGCGTCAAGCTCATGCCCGAGGATGTGTTTGCTCGGGCCAGCTATGTGCTGTCGGCCAAGGTGCTGGACCCACAGTTTCAGGGGCAGGTCAAGGAAAGGCTCAATTCGCGCGATGCGGTTCGTTTGGTGTCGAACTTCGTTCGGCCTGCGCTGGAGTTGTGGCTCAATGAGCATGTGGATTACGGGCGTAAGCTGGCCGAATTGGCCATCCGGGCGGCGCAGACCCGTCAGCGGGCCGGGCAAAAGGTGGAAAAGCGCAAGGGCTCGGGCGTGGCCGTGCTGCCGGGCAAGCTGACCGACTGCGAAAGCCGTGACCTGTCGCTCAACGAGGTCTTCCTGGTCGAGGGCGACTCGGCCGGTGGCAGCGCCAAGATGGGACGCAACAAGGAGACCCAGGCCATCTTGCCCCTGCGTGGCAAGGTGCTCAACACCTGGGAGGTCGAGCGGGACCGGCTGTTTGCCAACACCGAAATCCACGACATTTCCGTGGCCATTGGCGTCGATCCGCACGGCCCCAACGACGAGCCCGACCTCAGTGGCTTGCGCTATGGCAAGGTCTGCATCTTGTCCGATGCCGATGTCGATGGCTCGCACATTCAGGTGCTCTTGCTGACCCTGTTTTTCCGACATTTCCCCAAGCTCATTGACCGGGGGCATGTGTATGTGGCCAGGCCGCCGCTGTTTCGGGTGGACGCACCAGCCCGAGGCAAAAAGCCAGCGGCCAAGGTCTACGCGCTCGACGAAGGCGAGCTCACCGCCACCCTGGACAAGCTGCGCAAGGACGGGGTCCGCGAAGGCGCTTGGAGCATCAGCCGCTTCAAGGGGCTGGGCGAGATGAGCGCCGAACAGCTGTGGGACACCACGCTCAACCCCGACACCCGAAGGCTTTTGCCGGTCCATTTGGGACGCCTGGATTTTGGTCAAACCGAGCAATTGATCACCAAGCTCATGGGCAAGGGTGAGGCCGGAGCCCGCCGCGAGCTCATGGAACTGCACGGCGATAGCGTGGAAGTGGACATCTGAGCATGCGCCGCCCCAGTCTGGCTGCCCTGCTGTGCGTCCTGGCCCTGAGCGGGCCGGCCAGCGTGCGTGCTGAAGTCTGGGCCTGGGTCGATGAGCGGGGCATTGCGCACTTTGCCAGCCATCAAGTCGATGAGCGCTACCAATTGTTCTTCAAGGGAAGCGCGCCTGAATTGCTGGTCAAGCCTCTGGTCCCACCGCCGAGCGCCCCGGCGCCTGTCCGCGCGCCAGCGGCGGTGGTGGCCGCCCCCATCGCTCCAGCCAGCCTGAGCGCCGCGGCCGGGCCCAGGCCGCGCCTGCTGGGCCTGCTTGAAAACTCGCCGGGCTACAAGCGCGTCCTGCCCTTGGTGCAGGAGACGGCGCGCCAACTGGGCCTGGACGTGAACTTGATGGTGGCGCTGATCGCCGCCGAATCGGCCTTTGATCACCGGGCCGTCTCGCCCAAGGGTGCCGTGGGGCTGATGCAGTTGATGCCTGGCACTGCCGAGCGCTACGGCGTGCGGCCCGAGGAGGGGGGCAGCCTGCGTGAGCGCTTGATGCACCCCGAGACCAACTTGCGGGCAGGCGCGCTATTTCTGCGGGACTTGTTGCTGCTCTTTCCCGGCCGGATCGACCTGGTGCTGGCCGCCTACAACGCCGGCCCAGGGGCGGTCCGGCGCGCCGGCTTGCGCGTCCCCGACTACCCCGAGACCCAAAACTATGTGCGCACGGTGACAGAGCTGCTGGGTTACCTTCGTCCGGGCTACTACGCCATGCCAGCCGAGACAGCCAACCAAGCGGCCGCCCCCGCGCCCGCGCCTGTCGTGCTGGCCCCAACGGCGCCGCCCGCCCCAGCGATCTGGTTGACCCCGCAGGCCGCCGGTGCGGTGGCCCGAGGCATTTTGCTGGCGCCGCCCGGCATTCCCATGCTGCCCGCACGAGACTGATTTTTTTGATTGATCGACCTTCCTATGGATTTGTTCACCCCTGACCCTCCCGCGCCCAGCGCGGCCGACGAAGACAGCCTGGCCGCATACGCTCAGCGCGCCTATCTCGAATACGCCCTGAGCGTGGTCAAGGGCCGTGCGCTGCCCGATGTCTGCGATGGGCAAAAGCCGGTTCAAAGGCGCATCCTCTACAGCATGGCCCGCATGGGCCTGGGCTTTGGTGGCCCCAATGGCGCCACCGGCGCCAAGCCGGTCAAGAGCGCGCGGGTGGTCGGCGATGTGCTTGGCCGCTTTCACCCGCATGGCGATCAAGCCGCCTACGATGCGCTGGTTCGCATGGCGCAGGACTTTTCACAGCGCTATCCGCTCATCGACGGGCAAGGCAATTTCGGCTCGCGCGACGGTGACGGCGCGGCGGCCATGCGCTACACCGAAGCGCGACTGTCGCGCATCACCAGCTTGCTGCTCGACGAGATCGACGAGGGCACGGTCGACTTCGTGGCCAATTACGACGGTTCGACCGAAGAGCCCTCGCAGTTGCCGGCGCGGTTGCCCTTCGTGTTGCTCAACGGGGCCAGTGGCATTGCGGTGGGCTTGGCCACCGAAATTCCCAGCCACAACCTGCGCGAGGTGGCCGACGCTTGCGTCGCGCTGATCAAGAACCCCAAACTCAGCGACGAGCAATTGCTCGGCATTGTTCCCGGGCCCGACTATCCCGGCGGTGGGCAGATCATCTCCAGTGCAGCTGAGATTGCAGCGGCCTACGCCACCGGCCGCGGCTCGCTCAAAGTCCGTGCGATTTGGAAGATCGAGGATCTGGCCCGCGGGCAATGGCAATTGGTGGTGGGTGAACTGCCGCCGGGCGTGAGTTCGCAAAAGGTGCTCGAAGAGATCGAAGAGTTGACCAACCCCAAGGTCAAGGCCGGCAAGAAGGCCCTCAGCGCCGACCAGGTGATGCTCAAGCAAACGGTGCTGTCGGTGCTTGACGGGGTGCGCAACGAATCGAGCAAGGACGCCCCGGTGCGCTTGGTCTTTGAGCCCAAGACCAGCCGGATCGAGCAGGGCGAGCTCATCAACACCCTGCTGGCGCACACCAGTCTGGAGACCTCGGCGCCGATCAACCTGACCTTGATCGGGCTGGACGGCAAGCCCATGCAAAAGTCGCTGCGGCTGATGCTCGAGGAGTGGATCGCCTACCGCCAGACCACGGTACAGCGGCGCTCGCAATACCGGCTCGACAAGGTGCTGGCGCGGATCCATATTCTTGAGGGGCGCCAATTGGTGCTGCTCAACATCGACGAGGTGATTCGCATCATTCGTCAGGCCGACGAGCCCAAGCAGGCGTTGATCGAGCGCTTTGGCCTGAGCGATCGGCAGGCCGAAGACATCCTCGAGATCCGGCTGCGTCAGCTGGCACGCCTGGAGGCCATCAAGATCGAGCAGGAACTCAAGGAACTGCGCGAAGAGCAGGGCAAGCTCGAAGAAATTCTGGGCAGTCCGGCGGCTCTGCGGCGGCTGATGGTGCGTGAGATCGAGGCCGACGCCAAGCTGTTTGCCGATGCCCGCCGGACCCTGATTCAGGCCGAGAAAAAGGCGGTGCTGGAGGTCAAGGTCATCGACGAGCCGGTCACCGTGGTCGTTTCGTCGAAGGGCTGGGTGCGGGCTCGCCAGGGGCATGGTCACGACCCGGCCGGCTTTGCCTTCAAGGCCGGCGATGGCCTGTACGCCACCTTCGAGTGCCGCACCGTCGACATCCTGTTGGCCTTTGGCGGCAATGGCCGGGTGTATTCGGTGCCGGTTTCAGCCTTGCCGGGGGCGCGCGGTGATGGGC
>JAXITB010000305.1:0-4015 GCA_034680305.1 Polaromonas sp.
GGACTTTTTCCGCTACGGCCAGCTGTTCGCGACAGCACCAGTGCCTCATAACGACGCTGTAGCTATCATCACGGGATCGGGCGGCGTGGGCACACTGATGGCAGACCGCGCAGATGGCCTGGGGCTGCAATTGCCACCCTTTACCCAGTGTGAGTCGCTTCAGGTCACCGAACAGGCATCCCTTGCCACCACAGGCAACCCGATCGATGTGACCGGCCAGGTTGTGGGCAATCCTCGGGTATTGGAAGTGGCCTGCGAAATTGCAGCAGACAGCGGCCGCTACGGCAGCATCGCCCTGTTCACTGCGGCCGGAGCCCTGTCACCCGCATTTTGGCCAACGCTAGAAAAGTGCGCGCGCAGCATCGCCAGTCGCCCAGGCATCACAGCCACCGTGGCGGGCATCATGGACGACAGCCAACGCCAGACCCTGACAGACTTTGGCTGCTTGGTTTACGAGGAACCCACGCACGCGATCGAAGCGATCGCGCAGCTGCGAAGGTACGCGCGTGTGCGGCAAGATATCCAACACTTGGCCGACCCACCTCCCCTGGCCGATCTGCGCTTGCCCGTTGGCACCTTGGACGAGGCAGACGCGCTGCGGGTCATTGCCGAGCACGGCATCGGCGTGGTTCCGCATGGCGTCGCCGGTACGGCCGACGAGGCCGTGGCCCTAGCCCAGCGCTTGGGCGGCGATCTTGCGATCAAGGTGGTCTCGCCAGACATCGTGCACAAGAGTGACGTCGGCGGAGTGCGACTGAATGTCTCGGGGGACGAGGCCGTGCGTCAGGCCTTCAACGCCATCCTCGCCGAGGTCTCGGCCAAAGCACCTACGGCACGCATCCGCGGCGTTGTGGTCGCCCGCATGGTGCGACCCGTGCTCGAGTGCGTGGTGGCAAGCCGCCATGACCCAATTTTTGGCCCGGTTCTGACTTTCGGCCTGGGGGGCACCGAGGTCGAATGGCTGCGCCGCGTCGCCATCGCTACGGCGCCAGTCTCACCGCAGCGGGTGCTGCAACTGCTCGAACGGCTAGACCTTCTTTGCCGCCTAAATGGGTGGCGCGGCGGACCAGTCGTGCCGCCCGATGCGCTGGTAAACGCCATTTGCGCGGTGGGCCGCATGGCGTCCACTATTCCCGCACTGGTGCACCTTGAAATCAACCCATTGCTGGTGAACGCCGACGGCGTGTTTGCCGCAGACGCGCTGATGCAAATTCAATAAGGAGACACGCAATGAGACACCCAAGTATGACCAGCCAGGTACGCCGCGATATCCTGCTGGCAGTCATGGCTACCACCCTGGCGCCTTTGGCGCAGGCCCAAGGCGCGCCATGGCCCAACCGCCCGGTCAAAGTCGTGGTCAGCTCGGCCGCTGGAGGCCCGACCGATCTGTTCGCGCGCCTGTTTGCGGAACAGATGTCCAAGACATTCGGCCAGCCCTTCGTGGTGGAGAACAGGGTCGGGGCCAACGGCCTGATCGGTAACGACGCGGTCGCCAAGTCAGCACCAGATGGGTACACCCTGCTGTTCACCTTCGCGGCAGCGGTTGCCATGAACCACGCCCTGTTGCCTAAGCTACCCTACGACACCTTTAAGGACCTGCAACCCGTGGCGCAGATCGGCGCGACGGGCACCTTGCTGGCGGTCAGCCCGGACTTTCCGGCGCGCAACATTCGCGAGTTCATCGACCATGTGAAAGCCAATCCGGGCAAGTTCAACTATGGCTCTTGGGGCCAGGGCTCAGGCGGGCACCTGTCCATGGAGGCACTGAGCCACGCGGCCGGCTTGAAGCTCAACCACGTGCCGTACAAGTCCATCCCTCAGGTCATTACAGACATGCTCAACGGCAACCTGCAGGTTGGATTCGTCGACCCCTTCACGCCGATGCAGCACATTCGATCAGGCAAGATCCGACCCCTGATGATCTCGGGGACCCGGCGAGGGCCGGCTCTTCCGGATGTTCCCACGATGACCGAAGTGGGTTACCGATTCGAGGCCGACGCCTGGTTCGGACTTTTCTTTCCTGCGGGAACACCTGGCGCCATCACCCAGCGCATGAACGAAGAGGTAGCCCGCTTCCTGCGACTTGCAGATACGGCAGCAAGGTTCACGGCGCTGAACATGCCCTTTAGCCCAATCAAGACGGTGGATCAGTTCACACAGACAGTCAAAGACGATATCGCCACTTGGTCGGCCATCATCAAGACGGCAAACATCAAGCCAGAGTGACCTGTAGACACCCGACTGATCAGGTCTATTGAGAACCGTCGTGGCCCCGGTAAGCCACCCTGAACTGCCCTACTGGCGCGCCCTCGCGGTGCAGGCCATGGTGTGGGCGTGGCCCTTGTACGAGATGCAGCGCATGCGGGCAGCCACGGCGCCCAGACGCACCGAGTCCGATGGCTTTGCCGGTGACGACCCTCAAAGTCCTTGGCGCTGGTTCAACACCTTCATCCATGCCCGGCAGCGCCTGCGCCCCGGTGGCAGTCGGGTGGTGCTGCCCAACAACGACACCCTGTACAGCAATGCTTGGCTCGATCTGACAGAAAACCAAGGTCTGGTCGTCGACCTGCCAAACATGGGGGACCGTTACCACGTGCTCGGGCTGATGGACTTCTACACCAACCCATTCGCCCATCTTGGTACCCGACTCCATGGCAACGGGGGCGGCCCCTTCCTGATCACGCCCCCCGGTTGGCAAGGGGCTGTACCCGAGCAATTTGTGCAGACGGGCCGGCATGTACCAGCACCAACGCCCTGGGTCTGGCTAATCGGGCGCCTGCTGGTCGACAGCGAGGAAGACCTGCCCGCGGTGACGGCATTGCAAGACCGCATGCTGATCCGCACCCTGCCCGACTGGCTGGAGGGCCGGCCCGCGCGCGCGCTGCGGCGGCCGGTGGCGCAAGGATTCAACCAGCCATTTTCGTGGCGGCATTTCCTGCAAGTGGTTAGCGATGCCCTGGCGCATTGCCCGCCCGAGCCCCAGGAAACGCTGCTGACCCAGCCTTGGCAAGCCCTTGGCCTTGCCCCAGGCAATGAGGCGGGAGGCGCAGCGCTGCGGCCAGTGATCGAATTGGCCTGGGAGGAGGCTGCAGTTGAGGTGCAGCGGATGCTGAACATGCCCTTCGACCAGCTCGACTCCGACCAGTCCCACCGCGGATGGGCGCCATCGCTCATGCCTCTGAGCGGCAGCTTCGATGGAGATTTTCTGCGGCGCGCCGTCATCGCTCGGCAGGCCATCGGTGCCGTTGCCCCCCAGGAGGCGCTGTACCTGCGATGCGAGTCCGACTCTGAAGGACGGGCACTGCATGGTGAACATGTCTACCTCATTCGATTTGAACCAGGACAACTTCCACCGGTAAAGGCATTCTGGTCCATCACGATGTATGACGCCTCAGATGGCATGCTCGTGGCCAACCCCATCGACCGCTTCTCAATCGGCGACCGGACACCCGGCCTGCAAGCCGATGCCGATGGGGGACTCACGCTGTACCTTCAGCACAACGCGCCAGACGAGCCGGCCGAACGCGCAAACTGGCTGCCCAGCCCTGCGGGCGGGTTCACCCTATGCCTAAGGGCCTACCTGCCAGATCCCAGCTTGCTAGAAGGCCTGTTCGTCCTTCCGTCGCCGGTACGCTGGAGCCACCCTGCCTTCAATTTCTTGCCGCAGCGGTAATCCGCCACGCTTGGGCCGTGGTCATTGCTGTCTGACGTTAAACCTAAATCCAGCTTTGACCGCTCAACTCCTCCGAAAAGGCCTTGTCGCGACCGACCTTTTCGCCCTCGTTAACCCTCACCTTCTGACTGAGCTCGCTACGCACCCGATTGCACGACTGCCGTGCGCGCTGGCTTCGTTACTCGTCGTTGCAGGGGGCGATCCTGCGGCCTCCTCGCGTCTTGCCAGCACGTACCGCAGTCGCACACTCGGATGTGTTCAAAACCGGGTTTTTAGATTGAACCTCTCCTGAGCTTCTGGTAAGGTTCACGCCCTCGTCGTGCCTGCTGCGCGACCACCACC
>JAXITB010000306.1:0-4009 GCA_034680305.1 Polaromonas sp.
CTCTTGCCCACCGCCACGAACAGGCCGTCTTTGATGGCCAGTGCGGCATCACGAATGACGCGCCGCTGCGCGTCGACGCTGATGAGCCAGTCGATATGGGTGACCAGCAGGTCACAGGTCTGGGGCATGGACATGGCGGTCGGGTCCGATCAAGGGTTTGGAAAAAGCTCAGTCGGCCTTGATGTTGTTTTCACGAATGACCTTGGCCCAGCGACCGTGATCGCGCTTGACCACTTCGGCAAAGCGCTCGGGGCCCAGGTCCGATGGTTCCAGACCCAGCTCTCTGAGCTTGGCGCTGACCTCGGCGGAGCCGACTGCCTTGCGGATGGCCTCGGCCAGCACATTGACCACTTCCTTGGGCGTGGCCGCTGGCGCAAAAATGCCATGCCAGCCCTGAATGCCCGAGCCAGGAAACAGGCTGTCCATGGTGGGCACGTTGGGCAGGGCCGGCAGCGGCTTGGCGCTGCTGGTCATCAGGGGCCGCAGTCGCCCAGACTGCACCTGCGGCAGCATGCCCAGTGTGGTGTCGAACATCAGGTCGACCTCGCCGGCCAGCAAGGCCTGCATGGCCGGCGCATTGCCCTTGTAGGGAATGTGCTGGACCTGAATGCCTGCTGCGCTGCGCGCCAGTTCCACATACATGTGCTGGCCCGAACCAGTGCCCGCGCTCGAATAGTTGAGCTTGCCCGGCTGCTTGCGCGCCTGCTGAACCAAATCTTGCATGGAAGTGATGCTGGACTTGGCATTGACCGCCAGCACATAGTCAAAGGTGCTGACCTGCGCCACCGGCACGATGTCGCGGAACAGGTCGTAGGGTGTGGGCTGCAAGCTGACCACCGTGACCATGGGCGTGGCCGCATTGAGCACGATGGTGTAGCCGTCGGCCGGGCTCTTGGCCACATGATCGACGCCCACCACCCCGCCCGCGCCGGCGCGGTTGTCCACCACCACCGGCTGCTTCAGGTTTTCCTGCAACTGGCGCGCCACCAGACGGGCCACCACATCGAGCGTGCCGCCAGGCACAAAGGGCACCACCAGCTTGATGGGGCGATTGGGGTAGGGGCCGCTTTGGGCCAGCGCCTGACCCGCCACCCCCAGGCCCAGGGCCCAGACGGACAAGCCGGTCAGCGATTGAATCAGACGTCGTTTGCTCAGCTTCATCACAATCTCCCGCAGTGAGAAAAAATCATCAGGCCTGCACGGGCAGGTTCTTTTGCATCCAGCCCGCGACCAAGTCGATCACCAGGGCATTGCCCTCGCCGAGGATGAAGTGGTCGGTGTTGGCAAACAGGTGCAGATCGGTGGGCTGGCCGGCATGCGCGAACAGGTCGATCGACTGCTCGGTGGGCGTGACCGTGTCATTGGACGGATGGACGAGCAGCAGGGGCCGGGGCGCGATCTGGCCCACGACTTCGTTGGCGCGAAAGTTGTACATGCTTTCGACCACTTCATACGGAAACTCGGTGATCGATCCCGGGGCCAACTGGTTGCGCAGCCCCGGCTGAATCGGGACGATGTCGTAGCGCGGCACCATCATGGTCTCGCCACGAGCCAGGCGCTTGCGGCCCTCGGCCATCATGTCGGTAAATTTTTTCCAGGCCTCGTCGCTGGCGTGCTGCTTGCGAAACTTCTTCTCGCCGTCGCCCCAGCCGCCGGTTGACACGCAAGCGGCCACCCGCTGATCCACCCCCGCGGTGTAAATGGCCACGGCCGCACCAAAGCTGTGCCCCATCACGCCAATGCGCGCGGCGTCCACCTCAGGGCGCGTCTGCAGGAAATCAATCGCCGCCTGGGTGTCTTGCACCTGTTCCAGGCAGATCACCTTGCCACGCGGGCCTTCGCTCTGGCCACAGCCACGCATGTCAAAACGCAAGGTGATGTAACCCAAAGAGGCAAACAACTGCGAGGCCGCCATTGAAATGCCGCCATCCTTGTTACTGCCAAAGCCATGCAGCACCACAATGGCTGCACGCCGCTGACCCGCCGGGAGATCGTCGGGCAGGTGGAGCAGGCCGGCCAGCTTCAGGCCGCCTGAATTAAAGTGAACAGAGATTTCCATACGGGCAGACGGGTGTAGGTTCGAACTCGCCGGGCGAACACCGCGCTCGCTCAGACTCGCCGGATCGGCGCACTATACAAGAGGCCCTCGAAGCGCACAGTCACCGCACTGGAAAAGTGAATTCCTCAGGGGCAGCCTAGCGCAAGGCGGCCAACCACTGCACGACATCGACCCGCCAAGTCTCGGGCTTCCAGGTCGGCGTGCTGTGGCCGTCGGGCATGCCGTTTTGCGGGTAGCTCTTGAACACGATGCCATGCTTGGCCGCAGTGCCCGACAGCCATTCGTAATTCGGGTCATTGAAACGATTGGCCGCAAAGTAGCTGTCGTTTTCAAAATAGGCCCAGAAGTGGTTCTTGAAGCGACTGGCCGCATCGTCCAGAACGCTGCGACCGAAGCCACCGTTCTTGGTCTCGCAAAACGCGCTCCAGGCGCCGGCCAGATTGACCGAGGCCAGCACCAGATCGGGGTTCCTGGCCGCGAAATGAGCAGACAAAAAGCCGCCGCGCGAATGCCCGATGAGGATCAGCTTGTCGGCCGAAAACCGCTGGCGCACCTGCTGCACCACCTGCGCCATCTGCGGGTAAGCGTCGGCCACCTCGGACTCCAGACTGCGGCGGTCACACCGGCCGGTTTCCTCGACGAACACGCCTTCGGACTTACCCCGCCCCTTGCGCATGTAGGTGACCACGCGATAGCCCTCGCGGCTGAGCATCCTGCCGATGCCCAGGTACTTGATGGACTCGGCAATGGCCTCGCGCTTGCCACCCGTCGAGCCATGGCTCATCAAAACCGTCTTGCCATTGGACCGCTGCGGTTCGTACAGATAGCCTTCAAGCTGGATCACCCCATCGGGTTTGGCCGGATCGCGGTATTCAAACAAGACCGGCTGTTCGGCCATGGCGCCGCTGCAGAGGCACAACAAAATCAGCGAGATCCAAACCTTCAATTTCATGACAGGGGCTCCGAAGAATGCGCAGACGGCGCATCATGATAAGACCCGCTCAGAACCAAGCTCAGTCGCCGATCCAACCCAGTCGCATCAGGGTCCACACCAGGCCGGCCATGGCGATGCCCAAAGAGGCTCCGACCACGATCACCCAGCGGTAAAAAGCGGTGCGCCGCAGCCACCAGGCCAGGGGAAAGAACACCGCCACGATGGCCAACTGCCCCAGTTCCACGCCCACATTGAAGCTGCCCAGGGCCACCGCCAAGTCGCGCGCGGGCAGGCCCAGATCCACCAGCACATTGGCAAAGCCGAAGCCATGAATCAGGCCAAACCCAAAAGCCATCGGCCAGCGGCGAGACCAACCCAGCAGATTGTTCAGGGCCGCCACCACCACCGACAGGGCAATGGCCACCTCCACCCATAGCGAGGGCAACTGCACGACCTCCAGTACCGCCAGACACAGGGTGATGGAGTGCGCCAGGGTAAAGGCGGTGACCACAGCCAACACATCCATCAGCGCCGGCCGCACACGTTCGACGGCACGCCACTCGGTGACCCGCTGGCGCCCGGCCTGCAAGGGCGCGAGCAGAAGCAGACTGATCAAGAAGGCGATGTGATCGGCGCCGATCCAGATGTGCCAGACCCCCTCACGCACATACTGGACCAGCACCTGCCAGGTGCTCGCCTGGCTCAAGGCCACCTGCGGCTGCTCCGGACTGAAAATGGTGCTGCCCTGCATGCCGGGCAGGTCGATGCGAAGCAAGCCCCGGTGCAAGGCGTCCTGATCAAAGATCAGCCCATAGCGAAGGTTCATGGCCGCCTCACTGCCCTGCAAGGGTTGCGGGCAGCTCACATCAAATTGGGCGCTCAGGTACATGCCGTCGGCACGCTCGCTGGCCATCCAGTCCTGCGGCTGGAGTTGACACGGCGCACCAGCCTGCGTCCACACCAGCCCCTGCCGCAGCCAGGCATCAAGTTCGGGGACTCGCTGTTGCACCTCGGAC
>JAXITB010000307.1:0-4004 GCA_034680305.1 Polaromonas sp.
GACCATGCCAAAGGGCGTGTCGATGCCCCGCCCGCCGGCGTAGGGTGGCCCGCCGCGCTGCGTGTGACAGGCCATGCAATTGCCGGCCCGCGCGAGGTAGGCGCCGCGTTCGATCAAGGCCGAATCCTGACCGGGGGTGGCCCCGCTCGGGCTTGGGTCGCCGCGCAGGTTGAGCCAGAGCACGGCAGCGGCGGTCAGCAATGCCAGCAGCGTCAGTAGCCCAGCCGCCCACGCGAGGCGCCGGCTCATCGCTGGCCCCCAATGGGCGCCTGGGCTGTGCCGCATTCAGGGGTCCGTCCTGGGGGCGCTGCGGCCGAAGGCCGACTGTCGACTGGCATGGGCTGCGCCGCCAGCCAGCTCGAGACCGCTTCAATGTCCTGAATGTCCAGGGCCTTGGCCACAGTCGCCATGCAGTCGGGCGCATGGGCACGCCGCTTGCCGGTGCGCCAGGCCCCCAGTTGGGCGTTGAGGTAGTCACGCGGCAAGCCCAGCAGACCGGGCACCTGGGGCAGCACGCCCGTCAGCTGCTGGCCGTGGCAAGCGGCGCAGGCCGGCACCTGCCGCGCCGCATCGCCCTCGCGCACCAACTGGCGGCCCCGTTCGAGCACGGCTTTCGAGGCGCGGCTGGGCACCGGCGGCGGGTAGGGCAGTTGGAGCGCGGCAAAGTACTGGGCGATCTCCATCAGGTAGATTTCGCTGAGCGGGTCGAGCAGCTGAGTCATGGGCCCGTAATGCCGGCGTCCCTCGCGAAAGTGCAGCAGCTGGTTGTAAAGGTAGCCCGCCGGCTTGCCGGCGATGCGGGGGTAGTAGCCGTCGGGTGCTGCTCGGCCCTGCACGCCGTGGCAGTGGGTGCAGGCCAGGCTGCGCTGGGCCATGCTGTCTTCGAAGGCCGGCGCGGCTGTGTTTTGCCCGTGGGCCGCGTGCAGGCCGAAGACGGCCAGCAGCAGCGCGATCCACTTGAGCGGTTGCATCACATCAAGCGTCATCGGCCAGCACCAGGTCGGATGCAGGGTAGGCCACGCAGGGCAGCAGATAGCCTTGGGATTTTTCTTCGGCGCTCAAGCCCGGCCATTCAATGCGGTAGCGCACCTGACCGCTGATCAGACGGCGCAGGCAGGCCCGGCAGGTGCCATTGCGGCAGGAGGCGCGCAACTCAAAGCCGGCTTGCTGCGCCGACACCAGCAGCGTTTGGTCGACCGGTGCCTGGATGGGCTGGGTGTGGGCCTGCAGCCAGACCCGATGACGGATGGGCTGCGCTTCGATTCCGAGGGCATTGCGAGACATGGAAGCGGGAATTTAACCGATGCCGCCTTCGTGGCGCTGACGCAGACACTGTCAGCTGCCACCGCTGCCGGTGGCCCAATCTCATCTGCGACGACAATCAGCCCTTTTGCTCATGGAACAACCTCTTCGAATGTCTACCCATACCGTCCGGCCCGCCACCGTGCGTGACGCCAAGGCCATTGCCCGCGTGCACGCCACCGTCACGCAGGTCATCTACCGCGATGTCTTGTCACTCGACAAGCTCAGCGGCCCGTCTCAGGATGAGCGTCAGGCCTACTGGCGCGAGGCCATTGAATACAGCGAGCCGCAAGTGCAGGTGGCCATTGAGGGTGAGTCCATGGTCGGATTTGTTGGCTTTGACCGTTCGCGCGACAAGGGCACCCCGTCGACCATGGGCGAGATCTGGGCCTTGTGTGTGCTGCCCGAACATTGGCAGCAGGGCGTGGGCACGGCCTTGTGGGATGCGGCCAATGATGGCCTGAAAGAAGAAGGCTGTACCCGTGTGACGGTGTGGGTGCCGCTGCGCGATGAGCGGGCCCTGCGGTTTTTTGAAAACGCCGGTTTCAAGCGAGAAATGAACACGCTCAAGACGGTTCAGGCCGGCAGCGCCAAGATCGAAGAAATCCGGCTGCGGCGCGAACTCCTGTGAGAAACGACGGCCAGGCCGCATGGCTTTGGCATCTTGCATGACGGCTTGACCCGGACTGTGAACGCCGCTGATCTTCGACCGCAATTGCTGCTGGCCCCCATGGAGGGCTTGCTCGACTTTGTGCTGCGCGATGTGCTGACCCGCATCGGCGGCTTTGACCGTTGCGTCTCTGAATTCATTCGGGTCACCGACCAATTGCTGCCTGAGCGGGTGTTCGTGCGGGTGATGCCCGAACTCTTGAACGGCAGCCGCACGGCGGCCGGCGTGCCGGTGCGTGCGCAGTTGTTGGGCTCTGACCCCACCTGCATGGCCGATAACGCCACTCGCCTGGCTGAGCTCGGCTCGGCCGGTGTCGATCTGAATTTCGGCTGTCCGGCCAAGGTGGTCAATCGCCACGGCGGCGGTGCCGTGCTGCTGCAAGACCCGCAGCAGTTGTACCGCATCGTGGAGGCGGTGCGGGCGGCCGTACCGGCCCATGTGGTGGTGTCGGCCAAGATGCGTTTGGGCTTTGCAGACGACCGGCTGGCCGAGGCCTGCGCTCAGGCCATTGAGGCTGGCGGCGCATCGGAGCTGGTGGTGCATGCGCGCACCAAGGTCGACGCTTACCGCCCGCCAGCTTATTGGCGGCGTGTGGCCGATGTGCGTGCCGCGGTGGCGCTGCCGGTGGTGGCCAATGGCGAGATCTGGTCGGTGGCCGATGGGCGGCGCTGTTTGCAGGAATCCGGGGCCCATGCGCTGATGCTCGGGCGTGGCGCGGTGGTTGACCCGGCCCTGGCCTGGCAGCTCAGGCAAGCCCTGGACTGGCCCGATCCGGCAGCGGGCCCGGCCAGACCGGCTGCCCTGGACTGGCCCGCCTTGCTGCCTCACATTGCGCAGTTCTGGCAGCGGGTCTGTGAGCGCATCGAGCCCAGGGCGCGCGCCGGCCGGCTCAAGCAGTGGCTCAATTTTTTGCGCCGCGCCAGCCCGCAGGCCGAAGCGGCCTACCAGCAACTGCGCACCGTCAATGACAGCATGGGCGTGGGGCTCTGGCTTGCGCAGGCGCTGCGTCAGTCGCGTTGTACTGAGCGCGTGCATGGCCCGATCGAGGTGGTGCGTCAGATCGAGCTCGCGCCGACCTGATTGCCTGCCAGCTAAGATCGCCGCCCATGAATGGGCTGGTTTTTGATTCACTGGTCCCGGTGGTCTTGCTGATCGCATCGGGGTATCTGGCAGGGCGCTGGCGTTGGTTGGCGCAGACGGCCGTCAAGGACCTGACCCAGCTGATATTTTTCTTGCTCTCGCCGGCCTTGCTGTTTCGCACCATGAGCCAGGTGCGCATCGAGCAACTCGACTTCATGCCGGTGGCCGCTTATTTTGTGGCGGCCATGGTGTTGTTTGCCGGCATCTTGCTGATGCGCGGCTTCAGCCGGCATTCGGCGGTGCTGGCGCTGGCGGCGACTTTTTCCAATACGGTCATGATTGGCATTGCGCTGGTCAATCTGCTGTTTGGCAGTCAGGGGTTGGTGACGCTCCTGACCCTGGTGTCGGTTCACGCCTTGGTCCTGCTGACCCTGGCCACCGTGGTGCTGGAGTTGGCGGTGCGTCGTGATGCGGCGCGGGAGATGTCCGCTCAGGGCAAGTCGGCATCGATGCTGGGCATCGTGCTGCAGTCGCTCAAGGCCTCGATCTTGCACCCGGTGCCGCTGCCGATTCTGCTGGGGCTGCTCTATGCCCAGACCGGCTGGGGCATCACCGCAGTGATCGATAAGCCTTTGGCCCTGCTGGGTTCGGCCCTGTCGCCGATGGCGCTGGTGCTGGTGGGGGTGTCGCTGGCCTACACCAGGGTCGGTCGTCACTGGCGCGGCGCTTTGGCTCTGGCCAGTGCCAAGAATCTCTTGCACCCCTTGCTGGTCTGGCTGTTTTGCGCCTGGATGGGCGTCTCGGGTTTGCCCATGACGGTGATGGTGGTGACGGCGGCGCTGCCCATCGGCGCCAATGTGTTTTTGTTTTCACAGCGCTATGGCGTGGCCGAGGACTTGGTCACCGCCAGCGTCGCCATGTCCTCGGTGCTGGCCTTGCTCACATTGACGGC
>JAXITB010000308.1:0-3992 GCA_034680305.1 Polaromonas sp.
CTCAAACAAGCGGGCCTGCAAGTCGGCGATGACCGAGCCACTGCCCGACAGCAAACCCTTGCAACCGAGCACCAGGGAGCTGAACAACCAGGCGCTGTGGGTGCTCAGCACATTCACAGGGCGGCTGCGGCCATGCAGGGCGCGAATCTGCCGGTCGGCCAACTGCGCCCCACCGCTCCAGTCCTTGATGGCAGCCACGGTGGGCACCTCGTCGGCCATGCGCATGAGCGTGCTCAGGGGGTAGCCCTGGCCGCCCGCGGGGTTGTACTGAAAGATGATGAGCGGCAGATCGGTGACGTCGGCGATGCGCTTGACATGCTCGATCGCCATTTCAGGGCGCTGACCAAAGGTGTAGATGCCCGAAGGAAACACCAGCAGCGCCGAAGCCCCGCCCTCGTCGGCCATGCGGGCCAGGCGCTGAGCCTCCAGGCTGCCGTCGGTGTAGATGCCGTTGACGATGGGCAGCTGTTGCCCCACCTCGTCCTGCGTGATGGCCAGCACCCGCCTTTGCTCGTCGAAGGTACAGGAGCCGGCCTCGGTGGAGTGGGCATTGACCGTGATGGCGCTGATGCCCGGCACGCTGGCCACATCGCGCAGGTGAGCACGGAAGCTGGCCTCGTCGATGCTGAAGTCTTCGAAGAAAGGCAAGAGCACCGCAGGAATGACGCCTTGGGGTGTGAATGAGTGTCGAGCGGGCATGGTGATTTGTGAAAAAAGCAGAGTAATCGGCGCTAGGATAAGCGATAGCCTGCGCGCCGTGCGCTTGGCAAACCCTTCTTTCCCAATGGCGATGTATGACCTCTCATGACAAGATGACAGCGGTGGTGGAAGGCCTGCGGCTGCCCCGCCCCTTTCAAGTGCGCCGACTCGGGCACTTCGGCATCAATGTGGCATCGGTTGAAAAATCGATCAACTTCTATGGCCACCTGCTCGGGCTCGAGATTTCAGACGAACTCGACTTCGGCCCCAGGGTACCGGCCGAACTCAAGGCCCAGGTGGGACCCACCGTGGGTTACTTCATGCGCCATGGCACCGACCACCATTCCTTTGTGCTGTTTCCGCAGCCGGCGATGCACGCCAGCAATCCGCACTACCGCAAGCACCCTCAGGTCAACATCAATCAGATCACTTGGCAGGTGGGCAGTCTGCGCGAGGTGGTCGATGGGCAGGCGTGGTTTGATTCGCAAGGCGGGCAGATTCTTCGGTCGGGGCGCGACACCCCGGGCTCGAACTGGCACATCTATCCGACTGACCCGGAAGGGCACATCAACGAGCTCTACTACGGCATCGAGCAGATCGGCTGGTCCGGGCATTCCAAGCCCTTGGCCATGCATGGCATCCGCTACACCCAAGCGCCGCAACTGCCTCACCGCTCAGAGTTCGACGAAGTCAACCAGGGCATTGCCCAAGGCCTGGCCCTCGATTCCGGCTACCGGCGCAAGCCCAGACCAGCCGAAACCCACGATGTGGCCGGCGTGCTGCTGGCCCGGCCCTTCAAGATCACCCGCATCGGGCCGGTGCGCCTGTTTGTTCAGGACATCGAAGCGGCCCTGCGCTTTTACCGCGACACGCTGGGCCTGGCCCTGACCGAAAGCGTCGATGTGATGGGCCAGCGCTGCCACTTCCTGCGCGCCAACACCGAGCACCATGCGCTGGCACTGTACCCACAGGCCCTGCGCGCGCAACTCGGTCTGGGGCATGAGTACAGCCTGCTCGGCTTTGGGCTGCAGGTGGGCAGCTACGCGCAGCTGCGGGCCGCGGTCGAGCACCTGGGCCGCGCCGGCTACACACCGTGGCTGCTGCCGCAGGCCCTGTCTCCCGGCATGGGTCATCATGTGTGGCTGCGCGACCCCGACGGCAATGCGGTGCAGCTGTATTGGGAGATGGAGCAGATCGGCTGGGACGGCCGGCCCCGACCGGCCGATCAGCGACGCAACTGGCCGGTCGATCCTGCCCAGTGGCCCGCACAGATCGATGCACTGAGCGACAGCCTGCGCGGCGAGGTCTTCCTCGGCCCGCTCAATTGAACCCCATGGACTGCGACATCCTGATCCGTGGCGGCACGGTCTACGACGGCACCGGCGCCCCAGGCCGACAGGCCGATGTGGCCATTGGCCAAGGCAGGCTGCTGGGCATCGGCCCTGAACTGACGGTGCGCGCCCAGCGGGTGATTGACGCGCGCGGCATGGCGGTGGCGCCAGGCTTCATCGACATCAAGACCCACTCGGACTTCACGCTGCCCATCAACCCGAAAGCGGAAAGCAAGCTGCGCCAGGGCGTGACCACCGAAATCATTGGGCACTGCGGCTTTTCAGTGGCCCCCTGCCTGCCGGGCAAGGTCAAGCTGCTGGCCGACTACCTTAACCCGAGCGCGCCTTGGCTGCCTTTTCGCGAGATGGGTTTTGCGCAGTACTTGGACAGCTTTCCGGCCACCTCAGTCAATGCGGGCATGCTGGTGGGGCACAACACCCTGCGCCTGATGACCATGGGCATGGCCCAGCGCGCCCCCACCGAGGACGAGATGCAGGCCATGGTCGATCTGCTCGATGAGGGTCTGCAAGCCGGTGCGCTGGGGCTGTCGAGCGGTCTGTTCACCGCGCCAGGCTCCTACGCGCAAAGCGACGAGATCCTGCGCCTGGTGCGCCAGCTCGAGCCGGTCAAGGGCGCCTATTTCACCCACCTGCGCGATGAATCCAACGGCGTGCTCTCGGCTTTGCAGGAAGCCATCGACATCGGTCGCGCCAGCCGCGTTCATGTGCAGGTGGTGCATTTCAAATGCTCGGGCCTGGACAACTGGGGCCAGACCGCCACCGCGCTCGAGCGGATGCAGGCCGCGCGCGATGAAGGCGTCGACATCGACTGCGATGCCTACCCCTACACCGCCGGCAGCAATCCGCTGAAAAACATCCTGCCGCAATGGGTACAGGCCGGCGGCGTCGACGCCATGCTGACGCGCCTGCGCGAGCCCGAAGTGCGCCAGCGCATCGCGCAAGACATCGCCCGCGATGGGCTCAACAACTGGGGGCGCATCGAATCCTGGGAGGCAGTGCGCATCTCCATTACCCCTCACCTGCCCCAACACGCCGGCAAAACCATCGCGGCACTGGCCCGCGAGCGCGGCCTGAACGAGGTCGATGCCCTGTGCGACTTCCTGATCGAAGACCAAGGCGCCACCCGGGTGCTCGTCACATCGATTTCCGAAGACGATGTGCGCACCCTGATCCGCTCGCCACAAGCCCTGGTCGGCTCCGACGGCAATTGCGTGGCCGACTACGGCACGGTCAGTCAGGGCATGCCGCATCCGCGCTTTTACGGCACCTTTGCCCGGGTGCTTGGGCGATACGTCCACCGCGAGCAGGTCACCAGCTTGCAGCACGCCATCTTCAAAATGACGGGCGCGACCGCCCGCGCGCTGCGGCTGCGTGACCGCGGCCTGCTGCGCGAAGGCCTGTGCGCCGATGTGACGCTGTTCGAGCCCGATGCCTTTCTGGACTTGTCGACCTATGAAGACCCTCACCGCTACCCGGCCGGCGACCGCACCACAGTGCTGGTCAACGGCGAAGTGGTGATCGACCAAGCCCGCCACACCGGCGCCCTGCCCGGGCGCGTGCTCAGGCGTACGGCCGATGGCAGTGTGGGCTGAGCGGACGATCCGAGAGCCACACCCTCAACTGGAAAGAGCGGGAACCGCGCCCTAGATAACAGAGAGTGGGCGACGGGCCCCAGAAAACGGGGAGTGGGCGTCGGGTCCAAGAAAACGGGGAGTGGGAGCCGGGCCCTAGAAAATGGGGAGTGGGAGCCGCGCCCTCGCGGCGATGGGGGGCTGGATCAGATACAGCGCTCGATACACAGCCTCATCGCGCCGAGGGCGGCGCTCCCACAAGAATGCAAAGCCGTCGCACAGAGGGCGGCGATGTCACAAGCTCTCAGCAGGCCTGAATTGGAAGGCGTGGGCGCGGCGCCCTATAAAACGGGGAGTGGGAGCCGCGCCC
>JAXITB010000309.1:0-3982 GCA_034680305.1 Polaromonas sp.
CGACCACTTCGACTACAGCGGTGACGTCGACCGCATGCGCGCCGAAGTTCGCCGCATCAGCCCCAGTGATGCCGCCGGCTTTGAAAATTTCATGCGCGAGGCCGACGACTGCCACCGCCGTGGCTTTGAGGTGCTGGGTACCCGGCCCTTCAACACGGTGGTCGATTTGCTCCAGGCCCTGCCGGCCATCGCGCGCATGCGCGGTTGGCGCAACCTGCATCAGATGGTGGCGGGCCACCTCAAGCACCCCAAGCTGCGCATGGCCATGAGCCTGCAGAGTCTGCTCATTGGCGGCAACCCGTATTCGGTGACCTGTGTCTACAGCTTGGTCAATGCGCTGGAGCGTCAGTTTGGCGTGCACTGGACCATGGGCGGGACTGGCTCGCTCATTCAAGGCATGGTCAAGCTGCTCGAGAGCCTGGGTGGACAGTTGCGCTGTCACGCCGAGGTCAGCCGCATCGATATTTCCGGCGGGCGTGCCACCGGCGTGACCCTGGCCGGTGGGGAGTCGGTGCCGGCTGACATCGTGGTGTCCAACGCCGATGCCGCCTGGACGTACAAAAATCTCGTTGACTCGAAATGGCGCAAAAGCTGGACCGACCGACGCATTGCGCGTGGCCGCTATTCCATGAGCCTGTTTGTGTGGTACTTCGGCACGAATCGGCGCTATGACGATGTGCCGCACCACATGATGGTGCTGGGCCCGCGCTACAAGGGCCTGCTCGAGGACATCTTCAAGCACCACCGGCTGTCGGACGATTTCAGTCTTTATCTGCACCGCCCCAGCGCCACCGACCCGTCCATGGCACCGCCCGGTTGCGACACTTTCTATGTGCTCTCGCCCGTGCCTCATCTGGACAGCGGCACCGACTGGCGACTCAAGGCCGAGCCGTATCGGCAGGCAGTGGCCCAGGCGCTTGAGCGCACCGTGCTGCCTGGCCTGTCTTCTCACCTGCGGGCCTCCTTGATGACCACCCCGCTGGATTTTCAGGACCGGCTGCTGTCTTACAAAGGCGCGGCCTTTGGGCTGGAGCCGCTGCTCTTGCAAAGTGCTTATTTCCGTCCGCACAACCGCAGCGAGGATGTACCGGGCTTGTTCATGGTGGGCGCCAGCACCCATCCGGGTGCCGGTGTTCCCGGTGTGCTCATGTCGGCCAAGGCACTGGACCAGGTGGTGCCCGATGCGCTGGCCTATTTGGAGCGGGGCCTGCCCTCGCTCGTGGGAGCCTGAATGTTGATGCCAACTCCCCAAACCCTGGCCCTGCGCCGACAGCAGGATCTGCTCGCTTGTGTGCACCTCATGCGCGGCGGTTCCAAAAGTTTTTTTGCCGCCAGCCGATTACTGCCAGCGCGCATGCGCGCGGCCAGCATTGCGCTGTATGCGTTTTGTCGGGTGGCCGACGACTTGGTTGACGAAGCCCAGGCGCGCGGCGAGGACGTGCATGAGAGCTTGGCACAGTTGCACCGCCGGCTCGACCGGGTTTATGAAGACCGGCCCGAGACTTTTGTGGAAGACCGGGCGCTGGCCGTGGTCGTCCATCAGTATGAACTGCCCCGCGGCCTGCTCGACGCCTTGCTCGACGGTTTTGCCTGGGACGCCCAGCAGCGCAGCTATCACTCGATCGAAGATGTCCATGCCTATGGCGCCCGGGTGGCCGGCAGCGTGGGCGCCATGATGTGCTGGATCATGGGCGCGCGCAGCGCCAGCACGTTGGCGCGGGCCTGTGAATTGGGCGTGGCCATGCAACTGACCAACATCGCCCGCGATGTGGGCGAGGACGCGCGCAACGGTCGGCTTTACCTGCCGCGTCAGTGGATGCAGGAGGCCGGCTTGGACCCCCAAGTCTGGTTGGACCAGCCCTGTATTTCGCCGGCACTGCAGAGCGTGATCGAGCGCCTGTTGAAGGAGGCCGATCGCCTGTACCAGCAAGCCACGGCCGGCGTGGCCGGCTTGCCCCGTGACTGCCGGGCGGCGATTTTGGCCGCACGCCTGATCTACGCCGAAATTGGGCACCAATTGCGCCGCGACGGACTCAACCCGGTGGACCACCGCGCGGTGGTGCCGCGCTCGCGCAAGTTGATTTTGCTCAGCCGGGCCTGGCTGCCGTGGGTGCCGTCTGCGGCCCTGGCCCACCAAGCGCCGCTGGCGGCCATCACCTACCTGGTAGACGTGTGCGTGCTGGCCGGCGCTCGACCGGCCCCGGTGCGTGTCGGGCGGGTGCAGCGTCGACCGGTGGGACAGCGCCTGGAGTGGATGATCGATCTGTTCGAGCGTCAGCAGGTTCTGCGACGTTCGGCCCGCTGATCGCTCTGCTGCGCCTGGGCTCGGTCGGCCAAGACCCTTGCCAGCACCGCTTCAATGTCGTTGATCTGAGCGGGCTTGACGATGTGCGCGGCAAAGCCGGCTGCCTCGCAGCGTTGCCGGTCGGTGGCCGTGCCCCAGCCCGTCATGGCCACCAGGGCGGGCGGTGGGCTGCACTGGCGCAGATGGCGCGCCAGTTCAAACCCGTCCATGCCTGGCATGCTCAGGTCGAGCAGGGCGGCGTGCGGTTCAAAGCGCCGGGCCTGCGCCAGAGCGCTCGGCCCATCGTAGGCGGCCAAGGTTTCATGCCCATCGCATTGCAGGGCGGCCGCCAGGGTGTCTGCGCCATCGGCGTTGTCGTCGACCACCAGAATCCGCAGGCTGCCTTTGGGCGCTGCCGTGCTTTCGTTCGGTAAAGCTTCAGGGGCCTGGAGGCTGACTTCTTGGCTGAGGGGAAGCATGACTGAAAAGGTGCTGCCCTGATCGGGCCCAGGGCTGCGCACGCTGATCTGACCGCCGTGGAGTTCCACCAACTGTCGGGCCAGCGCCAGCCCGATCCCCAATCCGCCCTGTGCCATGGCCAGGTTGCGCCCCACCTGAGCGTACAAGTCGAAGACACGGTCGATGTCTTCGGCCGCAAGGCCGGCGCCGTTGTCCGCGACCTCGATCCGGACAAACTCGCTGAGCGCTTGCACGCGCAGGCTCACTGAGCCGCCCGGCGCGGTGTACTTGGCGGCGTTGTTCAGCAAATTGCTTAGCACCTGGGTCAGCCGCAGCGGATCGGCCCGCAGGAAGAGGGGGGCCTCGGGCAGATCCACGGTCAGCGCATGGCCCCGCTCGCGCATCAGCGGTCGGCTCAGTTCCAGCGCACCGTGCACCGCGTCCTGCAGGTCAATGGTCTTGGGATTTAAGCTGACTTTGCCGTGGGCGATCCGCTCCATGTCGAGCAAGTCGTCGACCAGACCGCTGAGCTGAGTCATTTGCCGCTGCATGATGTGGCAGGACTGCTCCACCACCTGAATCTGATCCGGGTGCATGCGCAGCAGGTGCAGGGCATGGCTCAGTGGCGCCAGCGGGTTACGCAATTCATGGCTCAGGCGAGCCAGGAACTCGGACTTTTGCCGATCGCTGTCTTGCAGCTTGCGGGCCAGTCGGCGCCATTGATTTTCCTGGCTTGGCTGTGTGATCGGGCCGGGCCCGGCGCCGTTTCGCGAAGCCAATGGGGGCGAGCCCGTGGCCTGCGTCCAGCGAACGTGGGTCAGGGGTCTGGCGGCAGAAGAGTCAGCGTAGGGTGTGGTCATTGCAGCGACAATTTGACCTCAGCCCATCGTCTCAGCAGCAGTGTCATTCGTCACGCGAATGTAAGAATGTGTCAACAAAGGGCGTGCGATCGCTGATGAGCTGCGCCGCCTTGGCGGGCGATCTGTGAACCGCTTAGTCTTACTGTGTTATAAATAAAGGCTTCACGACGACTTCCTGAAGTGAAAGGTGCGCCTCATGGACGAACTGCGCGAGTTTGATCGGTACATGGCCCACCTGAGCGAGGGCTTGGGGCATGCAGATCGGCATGCCGGCCTGCGCGGCTACTGCACTGGCCTGATGGCACCGCTCAAGCGCAAGACCGTGGAGCCGATGGCTGCGCATGTGGCGCCTGCGGCGACGCGGTCGCGCCACCAATCG